>NZ_BAAAIZ010000040.1:49819-89268 GCF_039526425.1 Streptomyces thermospinosisporus | reverse complement strand
ACCGGGCCCGGCGGCCACGCAGCGACCGGGCCCGGCGGCCACGCAGCGACCGCCCCGGCGACCACTCAGCGACGACTCAGCGACGACTCAGTGACCGCTCACTCCCGCACCTCCTGATCCGTGTCCGTCCGCCCGGCCCGCTGTGCGCGTTCCGCGCGCTGCTGCTGCAGCTGGCGCAGCAGTTCCCGCTTCTGGGCCTGCGGGTCGAGCCCGCCCCCGATGCGGCCGCCGCGCTCTCCTCCGCGCAGTGCCTTGCGCCCGAGGTGCCGCCGCGTGCCCCCGACTCCCAGCAGATTTCCGGCTCCGCCACGCGTCATGGCGCTCTCCCTTCCACCCGGAGTCCCCGGACGCTCCGCCGTAACGTGACGAGACGGTTCGTCTCGTCAACTGTCCCTGTCACTGTCCAGCGAGACGCTCCGTCTTGTCAACCTGATAAATTCGGCTGCATGGCCAGCAAGCAGTCCGCGCCCGACGTCTCACGCCGCAGCGAGCGCTCCCGCCGCGCGATCTTCGACGCCGCCCTCGCCCTCGTCGCGGAGGCCGGCTATCCGAAGACCACCGTCGAGGGCATCGCCGCCCGCGCCGGCGTGGGGAAGCAGACCATCTACCGCTGGTGGCCGTCGAAGGCCGACGTGCTGCTGGACGCCTTCCTGGACCTGAGCGAGCAGGCCGCCGAGGCCGCCGGGCAGGTGCCGTACACGATCCCGGACACCGGCGACCTCGCCGCCGACCTCAAGTACGTCCTGCGGGCCACGGTGGACGAGCTGCAGGACCCCGCCTTCGCCGCACCCTCCCGCGCCCTGGCCGCCGAGGGCGTGGTCAACGAGGAGCTGGGCCGCCGCTTCGTGGCCAGGCTGCTGCTGCCGCAACTGGAGCTCTACGCCGACCGCCTGCGCTCCGCCCAGCGGGCCGGGCAGGTCCGCGCCGACATCGATCCGCGCATCGCCCTGGAGCTGTTCGTCTCCCCGCTCGCCCAGCGCTGGCTGCAGCACACCGGCCCGATCAGCTACGAGTACACCGACACCCTCGTCGACTACGCCCTGAACGGTCTGGCACCCCGCTGAGGCACCTGAACGCTCTGGCCCCGGCTGAGGAATGATCCCCCCTCGTCCCACCTGGGCGGATTGTGGGCTCCGGGCCCCCGATGCGCACGATGGTGGGACCATAGGGCATGCTGGACCGCACGACGGCGAGGGGACAGAGGCGAGGGGATAGATGAGCGCGGACTTCCATGGCCGGACCGGCCGGCAGGGCAAACTCTCCCGGTGGCTGCGAGGACGCCGCCCGAAGCAGGCCGCCGACGACGGCGGCCGTGAGGCTCTGCTGCTCGCCGCCGCCGCCGTGGGTCTGCCGCTCGCACCCGCCGCCCACCCCGTCGGATACCGCTGCTCCTGCGACCGCGTGGGCTGTCCCACCCCGGCCCGGCACCCGGTGTCCTTCGCCTGGCAGACGCAGTCGACCACCGACCGCGCCCAGATCGAACGCTGGGCCCGCCATCAGCCGCAGGCCAACTTCATCACCGCGACCGGCATGGTGCACGACGTCCTCGACGTGCCCCACGTGGCCGGTCGCGAGGCTTTGGAGCACCTGCTCGCCGCCGGGGTCGAGGCCGGCCCGGTCGCCGAGAGCGACGACGGGCGGATGTTCTTCTTCACCCTCACCCGGGGCACGCCCGAGGACGAGGACGAGTGGTGGCCCTGCGAGCTGGACTGCCACCCGGAGACCATGGACGAGCATCCGGGCCTGCGCTGGCACTGCCGGGGCTCCTACGTCCTGGTCCCCCCGGCCCGCCTCCCCGGCGACGACGGCCCCTCGGTCCGCTGGATCCGCGGCCCGGAGCACAAGCTGCCCGACCCGCTGACCATCCTGGAATTCCTCACCGACTCCTGCGCCCGGCACGCCGAGGCCGTCCCCGACTCCGCGGGCACGGCCTGGCCCCTGCGCCACCACTGACGGCACCCGGCGGCTCCGGGCGCGCCCCCGCCGACGCTCACCGGCCGACCAGATCCGCAGGCCGACGGGCGCGAGAGCCGACGTGTGCCCGGGCGACGTGCCCCCGAGGCGCCCTACTCGCCCTTCGCGGACACCAGCCCCTGGATGCGCCCCAGGACCTCCACCTCGCCGTCGCCCGCCGGGTCCAGCGCGACCTCGTTCGAGATGAACTGCATCGTCAGCGACTGCCGTATCTCCCCGGTGGTCAGCGCCAGCACGTCCTTGTTGGGCGTGGGCACCGTCGCCCCCGCGGCGGCCGTCTGCTTCTCGAAGTGCCGCGTGGTGAAGAAGACCAGCGCGCCCCCGTCCTCGGTGCGCAGCGCCAGCGGCCGGTAGTCGCCGTTCGTCACCGGCTCGTCGATGTACTGGGTGGCCAGCCCCGGCCGCTCCGACCGCTTCTTCCGCAGCGCCCGCCAGGCACTGGTGTGCGGCCCCACCGCGAACGCGTCCCCGCCGTCCTTCAGGTACGTGGCGTACTTCTGGCTCAGCTCGCCCGGCGCCACCGTCACATCGGTGGCGTTCGCGGGCACCGCCTCCGCCCAGCCGTCCTTGTCCGTCTTGAACCGCGGTATCTCGTCCGGGTCGACCAGCGTCAGATAGGCGACCTGCCACGGCTCGTCCAGGGAGTCGCGGGTGAACACCAGCAGCCAGCGGGCCTCGCCGCCCTTGTTCCCGGCCGCGTCGGCGAGGAACCAGCGGGGCCAGCCGGCCTTCTTCGGGATGGTGAACTTCGCGTCGCTCAGCTTCAGCGGGGTGTGCGAGGGATTGCCCTCGGGGTTGTTGGCCTTCCCCGCGGTCAGCCGCGCCTTGTCGATGTCGCCGAGCGGCCCGGTGGTGTACTTGGCGTCCAGGGAACTGTCGTACGCCTCATCCGCCTTGTTGTACGCGGTGGTGAACTGCTGGAGCGCCTTCGCGGCCTCGCCGCGGGTGGTCGCCGGAAGCACCTCGCGCTCGCCGTGCACCACCACACAACCGCTGGTGGCCACCGACAAGGCGGCCACCAGCAGCACGCACTTCTCAAGCCTGCGGTGCCTGCGGAGCCTTCGAAGGCCGAGATCCCTGCTCATCCGGTTCCTTCACCTTCCCCTTCCCGGAGGCGAACCCTACCGGGGCGAGGAAAAGGGCGAGCGCCGGGATCAGGTAGAGCAGCCACACCGTGACCTGGAGCACGGTCGGGTCGGGCTGGAAGTTGAACACGCCCTTCAGCAGCGTGCCGTACCAGCTGTCCGGCGGGACGGCGCCGCTGATGTCGAAGGCACGGTTCGTCAGGCCGGGCAGCAGGTCGGCCTCCTGCAGGTCGTGGAAGCCGTAGGCCAGGACGCCCGCCGCCACGACGACCAGCATGGCGCCGGTCCAGGTGAAGAACCGGGCCAGGTCGATCCTCAGCGCACCCCGGTAGAACAGCCAGCCCAGCAGCACCGCCGTGGCCAGACCCAGCGCCACGCCGATCAGCGGGCGCGGGCTGCCGTCCCCGGCCGCGTGCACCGACGCCCACACGAACAGCGCCGTCTCCAGGCCCTCCCGGCCCACCGCGAGGAACGCGGTGGCGACCAGCGCCCCCGTGCCCATCGCCAGCGCGGCCTCCAGCTTGCCGTGCAGTTCCGCCTTCAGATGGCGGGCGGTGCGCCGCATCCAGAACACCATCCACGTCACCAGGCACACCGCGAGGACCGACAGCGAACCGCCGAGCGCCTCCTGCGCCTCGAACGTCAGCTCCTGCGAGCCGAACTCCAGCACGCAGCCGAAGCCGAGGGCCAGGGCGACCGCCACGCCGATGCCCGTCCACACCGGCCGCAGCGCCTCGCGCCGGTCCGTCTTGACCAGGTAGGCGATCAGGATGCAGACGACGAGGCTGGCCTCCAGGCCCTCCCGCAGACCGATCAGATAGTTGGAGAACACCTCTCATGCCTCCCCGGTGAACAGCGACCGGCCCCACCAGTCGTCCTTGTCCCGCACCCCGGGCGGAATCGCGAACACCGCCGAACCGACGTGCTGGATGTACTCGTTGAGCGCGTCGGCCGCCAGGCTGCGCTGGATCGGGATGAAACCGGTGCGCGGGTCGCGCTGGTAGGCGAGGAAGAACAGGCCCGCGTCCAGGCGGCCCAGTCCGTCGGTGCCGTCGGTGAAGGAGTAGCCGCGGCGCAGGATCGTCGCCCCGTTGTTGCTGTCCGGATGGGCGAGCCGGACGTGCGCGTCGGGCTTCATCGCCTTCAGGAACGGCTCGTCGTGCTCCTTGGCCTTGCCGACCGGCGCGCCCTCCCGCTTGTCCCGGCCGAAGATGTCCTCCTGCTCCTGCAGGGAGGTCCGGTCCCAGGTCTCGATGTGCATCCGGATGCGCCGGGCGACCAGATAGGACCCGCCGGTCATCCAGGCGGGGCCGTCCTTCTCGCCGACCCAGACGAACTTCCTCAGCCGGTCGGTCTCGTGGCCCGCGATGTTGCGGGTGCCGTCCTTGAAGCCGAACAGATTGCGCGGGGTCTGCGCCTCGGGGGTGGTGGACGAGGTCTTGCCGAAGCCGAGCTGGGACCAGCGCACCACGACCTTGCCGAACCCGATGCGGGCGAGATTGCGGATCGCGTGCACGGCGACCTGCGGGTCGTCCGCGCAGGCCTGCACGCACAGATCCCCGCCGCTGCGGTTCGGGTCGAGGTTGTCCCCGGGGAACTTCGGCAGGTCCACCAGCGCGTCGGGACGCCGGTCCGCGAGGCCGAACCGGCCGAACAGCGACGGACCGAAGCCGATGGTCAGCGTCAGCCGGGACGGCTTGAGCCCCAGGGCCTCCCCGGTGTCGTCCGGCGGCGCCTCGGGCAGACCCCCGTACGCCCCTTCACCGACCGCCCGGCCCGCCGTCATCCGGCGTGCCGCCTCGGTCCATTCCTTCAGCAGCGCGACCAGCTCGGCGCGGTCCTCGGTCTTCACGTCGAACGCGGCGAAGTGCAGCCGGTCCTGCACCGGCGTGGCGATGCCCGCCTGGTGCGGGCCGTGGAACTCCACCGCCTCGCCGGAGACGGCGGCCGGCGCCTCGTCGGCGGTGCGCGCCATCGCCACCGCTCCGCCGGCCGCGGCGGCGCCCAGCGCCAGCCCGGCACCGCCCCAGCCGAGCAGCGCCCGCCGCGAGGGCGCCGGTGCTCTGCGTTCGGTGTCGCTCACGAGGTCCTCCCTCCGCCCGTCGCTGCCCGTCTCGTCCGTCTCGCTCATCTGGCCCATCTCGCTTCGCGCGCCGGTCACTCGACCACGGCCGCGGCGAGCCGGGACAGGGGCTCGGCCAGGGCGTTCACCGCGTCCGAGAGTTCCTTGCGCTCGGCCTTGCCGACCTTGTCGTAGGGGGTGAAGTCGTACGAGTCCTGGCCCGACCGGTACTTGTCCAGCAGCGCGTTCAGCGCCGCGAACTGCTTGTCGAGCTCCTTCACCAGCCGGGCGTCGTTCTCCTGCGCGACCGGCTTCAGCAGCGCGTACGACTTCTCCGCGCCCTCGACGTTGGCCTTGAAGTCGACCAGGTCGGTGTGCGAGTAGCGCTCCTCCTCGCCGGTGACCTTGCCGGTGGCGACCTCGTCGAGGAGCTCCTTGGCGCCGTTGGCCATGGACGTCGGGGTGATCTCCGCCTTGCCGACCCGCTTCTGCCAGTCCTTCAGGTCCTTGATGAGCAGACCGGCGAGCTCCTTCTCCTTCTCGCCGATCTTCCCGTCCTGCCACAGCGCCTTCTCCAGGCGGTGCCAGCCGGTCCAGTCGGTGGCCGGGTCCTGGCCGTCCTCCAGTCCGTCCTCGCGGACGTCGACCTTGGGGTCGATGTCGCCGAAGGACTCGGCGACCGGCTCGGTGCGCTCCCAGCCGATCCGGGACGGGGCGTAGGCCTTCTTCGCGGCTTCCAGGTCGCCGTCCTGGACCGCCTTGGCGAACTCCTGTGCCTTCGGCAGGGTCTCGTCCGCCTGGGTCTGGACGTACTCGCGGTAGGCGGCCACCGCCTTGTCCAGGCGCGGGTCGCGGCGCACCGCCTTGCCGCCGGTGGCCTTGACGGCCTGGCGGATGCCCTTGCCGCGCATGCCCGGCTTGCAGGCGATCTGGTAGTCGCCGGCCTTCACCTCGGCGGTGACGCGCTGCTTGGTGCCGGGGCCGATGTTCTCCCGCTCCGTGACCACCCGGTCGTCCGGGAAGAGGATGTAGACCTCGGTGACCTTCGACCCCTTGTTCTCGATGGCGAGCTCGACGTGCCCGGCCGGGAACTCCTTCTTGGACACCTCGCACTTGTCGTCGGTGGCCGTCACCTCGACGACTCCCTTGCCGTCGCCGCCGGCGCCCTTCTCGGTGCATCCGGTGACGGCGGCGAGGGCTGCCACGGTGGCTGCGGCGGTGACGACGGAGAGTCTGGCGGGGCGCATACGGGCTCCTGGACGTGGCCGGACAGTGGTGCGACGTACCCCACTCAAGGAAGGTGAGGCTCACCTAACATATCGAGGGAATTCCCGGTTGATACCCGGGCGTTCTGTGATCCCTCTCTCATGGGCGGTGTATGGGTACGGGCCGATCACGGTGACGTAAAACGCGCGCCATGTGCGGCTCAAGGGGAGGTCAACTCGGGTCAAGGGGGCGTCAAGGCGGCCCACGGGCGGCCTCCGGCCGATCTCGTCACCTCGGCCCGCGTGCACGATGCTTGAATGCCCCCGTGACTGACTACGACGTGCTCCGCGTCTTCTGCGGGCCCCGGGGCGGCTACGGCAATGAACTCGGCGTCGTGCGCGACGGTTCCGTCCTGCCCGAGCGGGCCGCACGGCAGGAGTTCGCGGCGAGGCTCGGCTTCAGCGAGACCGTGTTCGTCGACGACCCCGAGCGCGGCATCATCGACATCTACACCCCGACCGAGCGGCTGCCCTTCGCCGGACACCCCTGCGTCGGCACGGCCTGGCTGATCGACGTGCCCGAACTCGTCACACCCGCCGGGGTGGTGGGCGCCCGGCAGGACGGGGAGTTCTGCTGGATCGAGGCCCGCGCGGAGTGGGTGCCGCCGCGCACCCTGCGCCAGTACGCCACCGCGGCCGAGGTCGACGACCTGCCCGTGCCGCCCAAGGGGGAGTGGATCTACGCCTGGGCGTGGGAGGACGAACCGGCCGGCCGTATCCGGGCTCGCGCCTTCCCGGGCCGCGACGACGGCATCGACGAGGACGAGGCGACCGGCGCGGCGGCGCTGCTGCTCACCCACCAGCTCGGCCGGGCCCTCAACATCACCCAGGGCTCCGGTTCGCAGATTCTCACCGCGCCGCAGCCGGAGGGGTGGGTGGAGGTCGGGGGACGCGTCATCCTCGAGAAGTAGTCGGCGGACTCCGGTCGTCCTCGAGAAAGTGGCGGTGCCCACCGCTCCTCACGCCGAGAGCGGGAACTCCTCGCCCAGCGCCCGGAACACCCCGGTGTTCAGCGCGAACGCGGCCTTGCACTCGGCGATGATCCGCTGCTTCTCCAGGTCGTCCGCCGGCACCGCGTCCAGCAGCCCCCGGTACATCCGCTTGAAGGCGGCCGGGTTGGGGATGCCCTCGAAGACGTAGAAGCGGACTCCGTCGCCCTTCCTGGCGAAACCCCAGGTCCTCTCCGCCTTGTCGCGGATGATCTGGCCGCCGGACAGATCGCCCAGGTAGCGCGTGTAGTGGTGGGCGACATAGCCGCCGGGCCAGCGCTCGGCGCACTCGCGCACCCGGTCCGCGTACGCCCGGGTCGCCGGGAGGGCGGACAGCGACGCCCGCCAGCCGGGGCCGCGCAGATGCTCCAGGTCCCGCTCCAGCGAGGCCAGGCGCATCAGCTCCGGCCGGATGAAGGGGCCCGCCACCGGGTCCCCGGCCAGCCGCTCGACGGAGGTCTCCAGCGCCTCGTACACGAACCACAGCTGCTCGGTGTAACGGGCGAACGCGTCGACGCCGAGCCGCCCGCCCAGCATGTCGCTCATGAACGTCGAGGTCTCGGCCTCCACGTGCTCTTCATGAGACGCGGTGCGGATGAGCGTCGAGAAGGAGTCCATATACCGATCTTCTGTGGTTAGGCTTACCTAAGTCAATGAGGTTTGCCGACGGCCTGTCGGCAAGAGCCTACCCACGCGGGACACCGGCGGCACCTGGATCAGGGCAGGATCAGGGCAGGATCAGAGCAGAGTCAGGGCAGAGTCAGGATCTCCGCGCCCGTGTCCGTGACCACCAGCGTGTGCTCGAACTGCGCCGTCCGCTTGCGGTCCTTGGTCACCACCGTCCAGCCGTCGTCCCAGATGTCGTACTCATGGGTGCCCAGCGTCAGCATCGGCTCGATGGTGAAGGTCATCCCCGGCTGCATCACCGTGGTGGCGTGCGGGCTGTCGTAGTGCGGGATGATCAGGCCCGAGTGGAACGAGCTGTTGATGCCGTGACCGGTGAAGTCCCGCACCACTCCGTAGCCGAAGCGCTTGGCGTACGACTCGATGACCCGGCCGATCACATTGATCTGCCGGCCCGGCTTGACCGCCTTGATCGCCCGGTTCAGCGCCTCCCGGGTGCGCTCCACCAGCAGCCGGCTCTCCTCGTCCACGTCACCCACCAGGCAGGTGGCGTTGTTGTCGCCGTGCACCCCGCCGATGTACGCGGTCACGTCCAGATTCACGATGTCGCCGTCCCGCAGCACCGTGGAGTCCGGGATGCCGTGGCAGATCACCTCGTTGATCGAGGTGCACAGCGACTTCGGGAAACCGCGGTAGCCCAGGGTGGAGGGGTAGGCGCCGTGGTCGCACAGGAACTCGTGCGTCACCCGGTCCAGTTCGTCGGTGGTCACCCCCGGCGCGATGTGCTTCGCCGCCTCCTCCATCGCCTGCGCCGCGATCCGGCCGGCGATCCGCATCGCCTCGATGGTCTCCGGGGTCTGCACCTCCGGACCCGTGTACGGCGTCGGGGCGGGCTTGCCGACGTACTCGGGACGGCGGATGTTTCCGGGCACGGAGCGGGTGGGAGACAGCTCCCCTGGGACGAGCAGCGACTGGCCAGACATGCCAGCGAGTCTAAGTCAGCGGCGATGGGGGACCATCTTCGTGGTGAGAGGAGCCGGTCATGCCCCTGTTCAAGAAGCGCACGGTCGGAAAACCGGGCGAGTGGTACTACTGCCTGGAGCACAAGAAGGTCGAGGAGGGCCCCGAGTGCCCCGGCAAGGACCGCTTCGGCCCGTACGCCAGCCGCAGCGAGGCCGAGCGCGCGATGGAGATCGCGCGAGAGCGGAACCTGCAGTGGGAGAACGACCCGCGCTGGCACGACGCCCCCGCCTCCGAGCGCGACGACTGATCCCGCCCGGCACCACGGCGTAGCCGCCCGGCGCTACGTCTCTACGCCTCTACGTCTCTACGTCTACGTCTCTACGGCGTGGCCGTGCTCGCGGATCCGGCTGCCGCCGCCGTGCGCTGCTCGCGCAGCCGGACCGCGTGCTCGTTCGTCCGCACGTCGTAGGTCATCAGCTTCGGCAGGCACAGCGCCAGCAGGGCCACCGCGCCCGCGCACAGCAGCCCGCCCGACCACACCGACGTCCGCACCCCGGACCAGGCGGCCATGCCGCCCACCCGGACCTGCCCGAGCTGCGGGCCCACCGAGTACGACAGCAGCTCGATGCCGGCCAGCCTGCCGCGCAGCTCGTCGGGGATGGTCTGGTTCCACATCGCGCTGCGGAAGATGCCGCTGACCATGTCGAAGGCGCCGCCCACGGCCAGACACAGCAGGACCAGCCAGACGTTCCCGGCGACGCCCGCCGCGGCGATCGCCAGCCCCCAGCCGGCCGCCGCCAGCACCACCAGCCGGCCGTGCCGGTGCACCCGCGAGGTCCAGCCGCTGGTCAGGCTCACCAGCAGCGATCCGGCCGGGATGGCGGCGTACATCAGCCCCAGCGACCACTCGGCGCCCAGCTCGTCGGCGAGGAACGGGAGCACCGCGAGCGGCATCGCCAGGAACATCGCCGCCAGGTCGATCGCGTACGTGCCCAGCAGCTCCTTGCGGCTCCAGGCGTACCGGGCGCCCTCCGCGATCGCCGCCCAGGACGGCTTCTTCGCCGCGTGCGAGGCGGGAGAGGGGCTCAGCCCGACGGCCAGCACCACGGAGACCACGAAGGTGGCCAGGTCGACGGCGTACGCCCAGGCCAGACCGGCGAACGCGACCACAAGCCCGGCGAGCGCGGGCCCCGCGACGGCGCCCACCTGCCAGCGCAGCGAATTGAGCGCCGCGGCGGCGGGGAGCAGCTCATGGCGCACGATGCGCGGAGTGAGCGCGTCCAGGGCGGGACGCTGCACCGAGGACAGCGCGGAGGACAGCCCCGCCACCAGATACAGGGCCCAGACGGTGGGGGAGGGGAGCAGCACGTTCAGCAGCAGCACGGCGCACAGGACGCCCTGGCCCACCTCGGTCCACAGGATCAGCTTGCGCTTGTCCCAGGCGTCGGCGAGCGCCCCGCCGTAGAGCCCGAACACCACCAGTGGCACCAGCTGCACGGCCCCGATCGCCCCGACGGCCGCGGCGGAGCCGGTCAGCTCCTTGATCTGCACGGGCAGCGCGACAAAGGTCAGAAAGCTCCCGAAGTTGGTGATCAGCCCCGCCGCCCACACCCGCCGAAAATCCCCCGACTCCCGCCAGGGCCCAAGATCCGGAAGCAACGACCGACTCACAACGGCCCATCCTGGGCACCTCCAGATGCCCCGGACAAACGAATTTCCGCCCGGCTGCGTAGCTGCGGCCAGCGCGTCTCCCGTAACGGCGGGCATTCGTGCCGCATGGGGCGATGGGCGTGCCCCCGCTCGAGCGAAGCCGAGAGCGGGGGAGGGTGGGCGCAGCGGCACCCCATCAGCGGGGCTGGCGCAAACCCACCCCCGGCCGGCCCCACCGACCCGCACCAGCAAAGGGCAAAGGTCCGTTCACCACCGCGGCGGAGGCGGCGCCATCAGCAGATCAGCCACATGAGAAAGCCGCTCCCGAAACCTCCGCCGACCCCGCCGCGAGGAACCCGGGACCGCATTCTCCCCAGCCGCCGCACTCACCAGATGCTGCACCGTATCCAGATCCAGCTCACCCCCCTCCGGCACCGCCAACGTCTCATGCGCCAACCCCGGCAACTCCCCCTCCTCCGGCCCCAGCGCCAGCAACACCGCCCCCGCCCTCCGCGCATCCGACACCCGCTCCAGCAGCCCCTCACCCGGCTCCCCCGGAGCCACCACCAGCAGCGTCTCCCCCCGCCGCACCGCCTCCAGCCGCCCCGGCCCCACCGCCAGATGCGCCGGATCCGACGGCCGCGCATCATGCCGCACCAGTGTCGGCGCCAGCTCCGGCGTCCCCGACCACGCCGCCTCGTCCACCAGATGCGCCGCCAGATGCCACGGCTCGTACTCCCGCGTCCCCACCAGCAGCAGCCCGCCCCCGTGCGACACCACCGATCCCCGCAGCGCCCCCGCGAATCTCCGGGTGGCCCCCAGCCACTCCGTCCCGGCGAGCACTTCCCGCAGCAGCGCGACCCGTACCGCATCCATGCGGCGCATCCTGCCCCAACCGGTTCGCGGCGGCCCGGCGTTCGCCCGGGAATCGCCCGTCCGTAGACGGGTCGTAAAGTCGGGCCATGACCTCTACCGACAGTGCAAAGCCGCCCGCCAAGGACCCCTGGGACCTCCCCGACGTCTCCGGGTACGTCGTCGGCGTACTCGGCGGCACCGGCCCGCAGGGCAAGGGCCTCGCCTACCGCCTCGCCCAGGCCGGCCAGAAAGTGATCATCGGTTCCCGCGCCGCCGAGCGCGCCCGGGCCGCCGCCGAGGAGCTCGGCCACGGCATCGAGGGCGCCGACAACGCCGAGTGCGCCCGCCGCAGCGACATCGTGATCGTCGCCGTGCCGTGGGACGGGCACGGTGCCACGCTCGAGGCGCTGCGCGAGGAACTGGCGGGCAAGCTCGTCGTCGACTGCGTCAACCCGCTCGGCTTCGACAAGAAGGGCGCCTACGCGCTCAAGCCCGAGGAGGGCAGCGCCGCCGAGCAGGCCGCCGCCCTGCTGCCGGACTCCCGGGTCACCGCCGCCTTCCACCACCTGTCGGCCGTGCTGCTCACCGACCCGGAGATCGAGCGGATCGAGACCGATGTGATGGTGCTCGGCGAGGTGCGGGCCGACGTGGAGATCGTGCAGGCGCTGGCCGGGCGCATCCCCGGCATGCGCGGCGTCTACGCGGGCCGGCTGCGCAACGCGCACCAGGTGGAGGCGCTGGTCGCCAACCTGATCTCGGTCAACCGGCGCTACAAGGCACACGCCGGGCTCCGCGTCACGGACGTATGACCCGATGGGGGACACTGGGGGTGAAGCACCGACCGTCCGTGTCCCCCGACAGGAGACAGCCCCATGCCCCGCCTCGCCGTCTACGCCCTCGTCGTCTGCCTGCTCGCCGTCGCCGCGGCCGTCGTCTCCTTCGTGCAGGGCATGGTGCTGATGGGCGTGGTCTGGGTGCTGCTGGCGGGGCTGTCGTCCAACATGGGCTGGTACTACGTCAAGCGCGGGCGCGACGCCCGCCGCTCCTCCTCCGCCACCGGCTGACGGGCCTCACCCCCGTCACGGGGTGACCACCGGCACCCCGTCACCGGCTGACGGCCCCCACCCCCGGACACCGCGCCCGTCACCGGGTGATCGTGCACAGCTCGTCCGTCTGCCAGAAGCGGTACAGCTCGAAGCCGCAGTACGACTCGACGTCCCCGATGCCGAGGCCGCGCAGCACCGCGTCCACCGCGTCGAAGAAGGCGCCGTTGAGCGCCGGCACCCACAGCAGCGCGAAGACGAAGAGCAGTCCGAACGGGGCGAACGGCTCCACCTGGCGCCGGACGCTGTGGGCCAGCCAGGGCTCGATCACGCCGTAGCCGTCCAGCCCCGGCACCGGCAGGAAGTTCAGGATGGCCGCCGTCACCTGCAGCAGCGCCAGGAAGGCGAGCGCGTAGCGGAAGCCGGTGGGCACGCCCTCCAGCGCGTCCAGCCAGAACGGGGCGGTGCACACCGCCGCGAACAGCACGTTGGTCAGCGGGCCCGCTGCCGAGATCAGGCTGTGCCGCCAGCGGCCCCGGATGCGGCCCCGGTCGATGAACACGGCACCGCCGGGCAGACCGATCCCGCCCATGATCACGAACAGCACGGGCAGCACGATGCTGAGCAGGGCGTGCGTGTACTTCACCGGGTTCAGCGTGAGGTAGCCCTTCGCGCCGACCGAGATGTCCCCGCTGTGCAGGGCGGTGCGCGCGTGCGCGTACTCGTGCAGGCACAGCGAGACGACCCAGGCGGCCGTCACGAACAGGAACACCGCGAGGCCCGGCTGCTCCGCGAAGCCCGTCCAGGTGGCCCAGCCGGTGACCGCCATGACGGCCACGATCCCCAGGAAGACGGGGCTGATCCTCCGGTCGCTGTGGCGGGTGGCGGCGGTGGTCATGGCACTCCCTGGACTGTCGGTCACGCACGGGACGGGCGGTGGGACTGCCCGACCGTACCGGGCGCAACGGGAGAACGTCTCGCGCGGGCCGCCGGTTCCGTCGGAGAGTGGGGTCATGGGGCTGCGGCACGTGATCTACGAGGACTGGCAGATGGAGTGCTGCGGCGAGCCGTTCGCGGTCGGCGACGAGGTGGCCTGGCCCCTGCTGCTGAAGGACGCCGGCACGTTCGGCGGGGGCGGCCGGCACGACCAGCTGACCAAGCTCGGCGGAGAGGTCGCGGAGTTCCGGGACGGCGACGGCGGAGTGCGGGTGGTGCGGGACGAGAACGGGCTCACCGCCGCCCTGCAGCACGAAGCCGGCACGCGGGTCGGCACCCGGACGCCGCCCGGAGCCCGTACCCGGACGCAGGAACCGGACATGCCGCGGCCGGGCGACTGGATCCGCGCGGTCGGCCTGCTCTGCGCCGAACTGCACGGCGCCGGGGCGCCGGAGACGGCCGGCCGGGTACGGGCCGTGCAGGTGCTGGCGCAGGAGTACGCCGAGACCGCACCCGGCGGACCGGGCGGCTTCGAGCCGGTGCCCGGCACGCGGGAGCCGCGGCCGGTGCGGAAGTGCCCCAAGTGGTTCGCCCGCCGGGACGCCGGGCCCGCCCGGACGGCCGGGCCCGCCGGAGCGTGGAGTTCGCCGCCGTCGTCACCCTGGAGGTGCCCGGCACCGACTCCTGGCTCTCCTAGGGCCTGTCGCTGGATCAGCCTGCGGGAAATCGCCGGCGCCTTGTCACCACCGGTGAGCGGGGTCCGGTGCGTGCAGCTGCAAGGCGGAGGAGGGCGCCGATGCGATGGGGGTCCCTCCCGCGCGAGCGCAGCCGAGCGTGGGGGAATCGGCAACCTACGACAACGCCGCAGATGCGCGTGCCAGACCCCGCGTCCGCGGGCTGATCCGACGACAGGCCCTACGCCCTGCGCCGGGCCCGCGGCCTGCCCCTGGACGCCGCCGGGACGGAGGCCGAGGGGCTGCCCCCGGCCGCGCTGACACAGCTGCCGCACTCCCTGAGCACCGTGCGCGGGCCGCGGTGACCGGCATCGGAGCACCGGCGACAATGGACCCCGTGCGATATCGCGTCCTCGGCACCACCCAGGCCCTGCGCCCCGACGGCACCGCCCTCCCCGTGGGCGGTGCGCGGCTGCGTGCCCTGCTGACCGTGCTCGCCCTGCGCCCCGGGCGGGTCGTGCCGGTGCGCGTCCTGGTCGACGAGGTGTGGGACGGCGAGCCCCCGGCCGACGCCACCGGAGCGCTGCAGGCCCTGGTCGGCCGGCTGCGCCGGGTGCTCGGCGCCGACGCGGTCGCCTCCGACGGCGGCGGCTACCGGCTCACCGCCGCGGCCGACGACATCGACCTGCACCGCTTCGAGCGGCTGACCGGCGAAGGCCTGCGCGCCCTGGCCGACGGCGACCCGCAGAAGGCGGCCGTGGTGCTCGACGACGCCCTGACGCTGTGGCGCGGGCCCGCCCTCGCCGACCTCCCCGACTCCACCGCCGAGGCCGCCCGCGCCGAGACCCGGCGGCTGGAGGCGCTGCGCGCCCGGCACACCGCCGCCCTGGCCCTCGGGCAGGCCGAGCAGTCGCTGCCCGAGCTGACCGCGCTGTGCGACACCCATCCGCTCGACGAACCCCTCCAGGCGCTGCGCCTGCGCGCGCTGCGCGACACCGGCCGTACCGCCGAGGCCCTCGCCGCCTACGAGGACGTGCGGCGCCTGTTCGCCGACCGGCTCGGCTCCGACCCGGGCGCCGAACTGCGGGCCCTGCACGCCGAACTGCTCCGCCCGCAGCCCGCCCCCCGGGCCACGCCCGGACCCGCGCCGGCGGGGACGGCACCGCGGCGGGGCAACCTGCGGGCCCGGCTGACCTCCTTCGTCGGCCGGGAGAGAGACATCGAGGCCATCCGCGCCGACCTGTCCGCCGCCCGCCTGGTCACCCTGCTCGGACCCGGCGGCGCCGGCAAGACCCGGCTGTCGCAGGAGGCCGCCGAGACCGTACGGGACACCCTGCCGGACGGGGTGTGGCTGGCCGAACTGGCCCCCGTCGACGATCCCGCCGCCGTCCCCGAGGCCGTGCTCACCGCCGTCGGCGCCCGCGAGACCGTGCTGTACGGGGCCGGCGCCGAGAGCATGCGGGCCGTCGCCGAACGCCACGACGACCCCGTCGACCGCCTCGCCGAACACTGCGGCCGGCGCCGCATGCTGCTGATCCTCGACAACTGCGAGCACGTCGTCGACGCCGCCGCCCGGCTGGCGCAGACGCTGCTGGAGCGCTGCCCCCACCTCACCGTCCTCGCCACCAGCCGCGAACCCCTCGGCGTGCAGGGCGAGTTGCTGCGCCCGGTAGAGCCGCTGCCCGAGCCGGTGGCCCTGCAGCTGCTCGCCGACCGCGGCGCGGCCGCCCGGCCCGGATTCAGCGTCGAGGACGACCCGGAGGCCTGCGCCGAGATCTGCCGCCGGCTCGACGGACTGCCCCTCGCCATCGAACTCGCCGCCGCCCGGCTGCGGATGCTCACCCCGCGCCAGATCGCCGACCGCCTCGACGACCGCTTCCGCCTGCTCACCTCCGGCAGCCGCACCGCCCTGCCCCGCCAGCAGACCCTGCGGGCCGTGGTCGACTGGTCCTGGGAGCTGCTCGACGCGGACGAACGCGAGGTGCTGTGCCGCCTGTCGGTCTTCGCCGGCGGCTGCGACCTCGCCGCCGCCGAGGCGGTGTGCGGGCCCGCCGCGCTGGACGCGCTCGCCTCGCTCGTCGACAAGTCCCTGGTGGTGGCCGCGCCCTCCGGCGACGGCGAGATGCGCTACCGGCTGCTGGAGACCGTCGCCGAGTACGCGGCCGAACGCCTCGACGAGACCGGCCGGCGCACCGAGGCGATCCGCGCCCACCTCACCCACTACCGCGAACTCGCCCGCACCACCGACCCGTTGCTGCGCGGCGGGCAGCAGCGCACCGCCATCGAACGGCTGGAGCGCGAGTACGACAACCTGCGCACCGCCCTGCGCCACGCGCTCGCCCTGCGCGACGAGCAGGAGGCGCTGTGCCTGACGCTGTCGCTCGCCTTCTTCTGGCAGATGCGCGACCTCAGGATCGAAGCCCGCACCTGGTGCCGCGAGGTCATGGCCCTCGGCCCCGACCCGTTCGCCGAGGTCCGTCCGGCCGCCCCCGTGTGGCAGCGCTGCACCGAGAACCCGCCCCCGATGACCGGCGAGGTGCTCGCCGAGGCCCGCCGCGGGGTGCACCTGGCGCACCTGGCCTGCATGGACACCGAGCTGGACAACTGGCAGACGCCCGAGGCGCAGGACCGGCTGCGGGTCATCGCCGCAACGTACGAGCCCGGCCTGCCGCAGACCTGCCGGTCGCCCGGACTGCTGTGGATCTTCTCGCTCATGCTGACCGCCGACATGAAGCGGCTGCGTCGCGCCCTGGACGCCGCCGTCGACGTCGCCCGGCGCACCCCCGGATACGAGTGGGAGCTGGCCGGCTGCCTGCAGATCCGCGCCAATGTGCTCGCCAACCGCTCGGATTTGGCCGGCGGCGCCGCCCGTGACGCGGACGAGGCCCTGGAGATCTACCGGCGCCTGGACGACGCCTGGGGCACCGCGGAGGCGCTGGCCGCGCGCGGCGAGGCGCACGAGCGCCGGGGCCGCTACGACGCCGCGGCCGCCGACTTCGCCGCCGCGATCGAGCACGCCGAACGGCTGGGCGCCCGCGCCCAGATCGCCGTGCTGTCCGCCCGGCTGGGCAGCGCCCTGCTGGAGGCGGGGGACGCCGAACGCGGGGAGCGGATGCTGCGGGAGATCATCGAGACCACCCGGTGCGGCCACAACGAAGCCATGCCGTTCGCCCGGCTCTTCCTGGCCGGCTGGCTCGGCATGACCGGGCGCACCGCCGAGGCGCGGGAGCAACTGGAGCGGCTGCGCGAGGAGTTCCGCATCGCGCAGTACATCGTGTTCGACGCGTTCATCCTCGGCGCCGAGGGGTGGCTGGACGTGTTCGACGGGGACGACGTCAAGGCGCTGAGCACGTTCCGGCATGCGTTCGAACGGGCGCAGGACCCGGTGTGCGAGACCGTCGCCCCGCAGATGCGCAGCGGTCATATGACCGGGGCCGCGATGGCCCTCGCCGGAGTCGACGGCGGGCGGCGCGCCGGGGACGCGGCCCGCCTGCTGGGCGCCGCCGACTCCTGGCTGCTGCCGGGCCATGTGCCGGGGAAGGTGGAGGCCACCTGCCGGGCACGCACCGAGCAGCGGATCAGGGCCGCTCTCGGCGACGACGAGGCGTACGAGGCCGCCTACGCGCAGGGCGGCGGCCTCACCCCCGAGGAAGCCGCCGCCCTGCTCTGATCTTCGCCAGTCCTCCTGAGCCTTCGTCAGTCCTTGGTGCGGAACTTGTGGATCGCGACCGGTGCCATCACCGCCGTGATCGCCACCGTCCAGCCCAGGGTCAGCCACAGGTCGTGCGCCACCGGCCCGCCCACCATCAGCCCGCGCGCGGCGTCGGCCAGCGAGGACAGCGGGTTGTACTCGGTGAAGCTCTCCAGCCAGCCAGGCATCGACTGGGGCGGCGCGAAGATCGACGAGCCGAACTGCAGCGGCATCAGCACCAGGAAGCCCATCGCCTGCACCGACTGCGCGTTCTTCATGGTCACGCCCAGCATGAGGAAGATCCACATCAGGGCCGAGCCGAACACCGCGGACAGGCCCACGGCCGCCAGCAGCCCAGGCCAGTCGGTGATGTCGAAGCCGACCAGCACGCCGACGACCATCAGGATGGTGGTGGCGATCAGCATGCGCGCCAGCTCGACGGCGATCTTGGCGAACAGCACCGAGCCGCGGCCGATCGGCAGCGAACGGAAGCGGTCCATCACACCGGAGTTGAAGTCCTGGTTGAAGCCGGTGCCCACGCCCTGGGCCATGTTCATGCCCATCATGGCCATCAGGCCGGGCACGATGTACTGCACATACGCCTCCTGCCCGCCGCCCAGGGCCTGCCCGATCGAGCCGCCGAAGACGTACACGAACAGCAGGGTGAACACGATCGGGAACAGCACGGCGTCGAACATCGACTCCGGGTCCTGACGGATCCACAGCAGATTGCGGCGCACCAGGACGCCGGTGTGCCGCAGATGCCCGCGCAGCGTGATCCGCGCGTCCTGGCCGGCCTGGGCAGGGGTCAGTGCGGTGGCGCTCATACGGCGACCTCCTGGCGGGGCTCGGCGGAACCGGCGGGCTCGGTGTCCTGCAGCTCACCGGCACGGTGGCCGGTGAGCGAGAGGAACACCTCGTCCAGGCTGGGCAGTTCGGTGCTGATGGAGGCCAGGGTGACGTCCCGCGCGGTGACCGCGCCGACCACGGCCGTCAGCTGCTCGTCGCTCAGAATGGGCACGAGCAGCGCCTCGCGCTCGGCGTCCACGGTGACCGGGGCGAGGCCGGTGATGCCCAGCTCGTCCAGGGCCGCGGCCAGCGGGCGCAGCTGGAGCGGGTCCGCCGGGCGGATCCGCAGCGTGCGGCCGCCGACCTTGGCCTTCAGCTCCTCGATGCCGCCCTTCGCGATGACCCTGCCGCGGTCCACGACGGTCAGCTCGGAGGCGAGCTGCTCGGCCTCCTCCATGTACTGGGTGGTCAGCAGCACGGTCACGCCCTCGCCGACCAGCCGCTTGACCTCGTCCCACACCTCGTTGCGGGTGCGCGGGTCCAGGCCGGTGGTCGGCTCGTCCAGGAACAGCACGGCCGGGCGGCCGATCATCGAGGCGGCCAGGTCCAGCCGGCGGCGCATGCCGCCCGAGTACGTGCCCGCCGGCCGCCGGGCGGCGTCCGTGAGCGAGAAGCGCTCCAGCAGCTCGTCGGCGCGGGCGCGGGCCTCCTTGCGGGACAGGTCGAGCAGCCGGCCGATCAGGTACAGGTTCTCCCAGCCCGGCAGCTTCTCGTCCACCGAGGCGTACTGGCCGGTCAGGCCGATCACCCGGCGCAGATGCCGGGGCTGGCGGACGACGTCGTAGCCGGCGACGGTCGCGTGGCCGGCGGTGGGGGCGAGCAGGGTGGACAGGATGCGGACGAGGGTGGTCTTGCCGGCGCCGTTCGGACCGAGCACGCCCATCACGGTGCCCTCGCGCACGTCCAGATCGACGCCGGCCAGCGCCTTGGTCTCCCCGTAGTGCTTGACCAGCCCCCGCACGGTCACCGCGCCTCCGGCGCCCCCGGTGTATGTCCCGTTTCGACTCATGCCCCCGACGGTGGCAGCCCCCACCGACAGATCACCGACATCCCACCGACAGGTTCCTTGTCGGCTCCCTGCCGGCAGGGCACACCCCGCCTTCCCACCCACACCACCTGCCTCGCTCGGCCAAAAGGCCGCCCCTCCGGCGGCTTCGCCCCCGGGTCTCCCGCCCAGACCACCCGTCTCGGTCGGCCGAAAGTCCCCCACCGGGGGCTCCGCACCCCGCACCCCCGACTACCGCTTCCGCCTGCGCCCGGCCCGCTCGGCGGGGGGATCTGGTGATCGCCGGTGGGCGCTGCCGGCCCTCGGTGCGGCTCCTGGCCGACCGGGACGGGTGGTGTGGGCGGAAAACGGGGGTCTGGGGGCGGAGCCCCCGGTCCGGTACGTGCACCTACGTGCGGCAGCCCGCCGACGGGGGAGGATCGGCGGGCTGCCCGGTGGTACCGCAGTGGCTTCAGTGGACGGAGTGTTCCTCCTGGGGGAACGTTCCGGCGACGACCTCGTCAGCGAACGCCTTCACCGCTCCCGTCATGACGGACCGGAGATCCGCGTACTGCTTCACGAACCGCGGCACACGCCCCTGCGTGAGCCCGAGCATGTCGGTCCACACCAGCACCTGCGCATCCGTC
Source organism: Streptomyces thermospinosisporus (assembly GCF_039526425.1). NCBI lineage: Bacteria > Bacillati > Actinomycetota > Actinomycetes > Kitasatosporales > Streptomycetaceae > Streptomyces > Streptomyces thermospinosisporus. Next base: position 68,976 of record NZ_BAAAIZ010000040.1, on the reverse strand, counting down.
TCCGGCCCGGCGCCGATCCCGACCGTCGGGATGTGCAGCACCCGCGTCACCTCGGCCGCCAGCTCCGCCGGAACCAGCTCGAGGACCACCGCGAACGCCCCCGCGTCCTGCACGGCCTTGGCGTCCCGCAGCAGCTGCTGCGCCGCCTCCTCGCCACGCCCCTGCACGCGGTAGCCCATCGTGTTCACGGACTGCGGGGTCAGCCCGATGTGCGCCATCACGGGGATCCCGGACTCCACCAGCAGCTCGATCTGCCGGTGCGAGCGCTCCCCGCCCTCCAGCTTCACCGCACCGACCCCGGCCTCCTTCACCAGCCGGGTCGCCGAGCGCAGCGCCTGCACCGGGCCCTCCTGGTACGAGCCGAAGGGCAGGTCGCCGACGATCAGGGCCCGCGAGGTGCCCCGTACGACGGCCGCCGAGAGCATGACCATCTCGTCGAGGGTGACGGGCACGGTGGTGTCGTACCCGAGGTGGCAGTTGCCGGCCGAGTCGCCCACCAGCATGACCGGGATCCCGGCCTCGTCGAACACGGACGCGGTCATCGCGTCGTAGGCGGTGAGCATGGGCCACTTCTCGCCCCGCTCCTTGGCGAGGGCGATGTCGCGGACGGTGATACGGCGAGTGCCCTTGCCCCCGTACAGCGCCTTGCTGCCGTCGGAGGATGCTGACTTCGCAGGCTGCGCGGTCCGCGCAGAAGTCTGGGCAGCCGAAAGCTGCGTCATTGCAACGGCTCCTAACACGTCATCTCGAGGCGCCCTCACGGCGTCCCCGGACCACGTCCATGGTTGCACCTCGAACCGCCGAGGGCCAGGGGTCCTCCCGACGTCCCCCTGTGACGTCCACGGCCGCCCGTCACCCCGTCACGTTCACCGGCCGCCCGTCACCCCGTCGCGTTCACCGGCCGCCCGTGACGTCCACCGGCCGCCCTTCGGGGGACAGGCGTTCCGATACGAGACGGTGCCGTATCGGAATCCGTGAGACTCTGGCCGTATGAGTACTCCCGCCGCTCCCGCCCGCCACGTCCCCGAGTCGGTGCACCGGCGCCGCTGGGCGATCCTCGGCGTGCTGATGATGAGCCTGCTGATCGTCGTGCTGGACAACTCGATCCTGAACGTCGCCATCAGGACGATCTCCACCCCGGCCCCCACCGGCCTCGGCGCCACCCAGAGCGAACTCGAATGGGCCATCAACGCCTACACGCTCGTCTTCGCGGGCCTGCTGTTCACCGCCGGCCTGGTCGGCGACCGCGTCGGCCGCAAGAAGGTGCTGCTCGGCGGCCTCAGCGTGTTCGGCCTCGGCTCGGTGCTCGCGGCCTTCTCCGCCTCGCCCGGGCAGCTGATCGGCTGGCGCGCGCTGATGGGCCTGGGCGCGGCCTTCGTGATGCCGGCCACCCTGGCCGTGCTGATGAACGTCTTCGAGCGCGACGAGCAGCCCAAGGCCATCGGCGTCTGGGCGGGCGGCGTGGGGCTGGCCATCGCCATCGGCCCGATCACCGGCGGCCTGCTGCTTGACCACTTCTGGTGGGGCTCGGTCTTCCTGGTCAATGTGCCGATCGTGCTGCTGGCCCTCGCCCTGATGCTGTGGCTGGTGCCCGACTCGCGCGATCCGCACCCCGGCCGGCTCGACCCGGTCGGCGTCCTGCTCTCCGTGGTCGGCCTGGTCCTGCTGGTCTACGGGATCATCAAGGGCGGCCAGCTCGCCGACCTCACCGACCCCACCGTGCTGACCACGGCCGGCGCCGGGCTCGCCGTGCTGGTGGCCTTCGTGGTGTTCGAGGCGCGCAGCGACCACCCGTCCCTCGACGTGCGGTACTTCCGCAACAAGGTGTTCTCCGCCTCGATCGGCGCCGTCGCGCTGGTCTTCTTCGCGCTCATGGGCGTGATGTTCTTCGCGGTCTTCTACACCCAGAGCGTGCGCGGCTACTCGCCGCTGGAGACCGGCCTGCTGATGCTGCCGATCGCCGTCGCGCAGATGTTCTTCGCGCCGCGGGCCCGGCTGCTGGTCGACCGCTTCGGCAACCGCGCCACCACCACCGGCGGCCTGCTGCTGCTCGCCTCGATGCTCGCCGCCTTCACCCTCCTGGACCGCGACACCCCCATCTGGCTGATGGAGGCCGTCTTCTTCCTCATGGGCGCCGGGATGGCGCATGTGATGACCCCGGTCAGCGTCCTGATCATGCAGACGCTGCCCCGGGAGAAGGCGGGCCGGGCCTCCGCGGTCAGCAACACCTTCCGCCAGGTCGGCGGCGCCCTCGGCGTCGCCGTGCTCGGCTCGGTGCTCTCGGCGGCGTACCGCAACAGCATCGAGGACGAACTGGCCGTGCTGCCGCCCGGCGTCCGCCACGCGGCCGGCGAGTCCATCGAGGCCACCCTGGCCGCCGCGGACCGGCTCGGCCCCTCGGGTCAGGTCCTGGCCGGCACGGCCGGCGAGGCGTTCGTGCACGCCATGCATGTCACGGCGCTGTGGGGCGCGGGCGTCGCCCTCGCCGGCGCCGTCGTCACCGCCCTGTTCCTGCCCGGGCGCAACCCCGCTCCGCCCGAAAACGGGGAGCGGGGGCAGGAGTTGGTGAAGGCGGCAGACTGAAGCGCCCGACGCGGCCCAGGGAAGGGAACCACGACGTGAGCCTCGCCGACACCGGCACCGGCACTGGCACCGGCACGTACAACAGCACGCACACCAGCACCGGCAACGGCACCGACGCCGCCCCGCACACCGGCACCGAAGCCGCCCCGCACACCGGCACCGAAGCCGCCCCGCACACCGGCACCGAAGCCGCCCCGCACACCGGCACCGACGCCGCCCCGCACACCGGCACCGAAGCCGCCCCGCACACCGGTGCCCAAGCCGCCCCGCACACCGGTGCCGAAGAGGCGAACGGCACCCGGCAGGACGGCGGCGCCACTCGCGGACGTCCCCGCAGCGAGGCGGCCGAACGCGCCATCATCGACGGCGTGATGAAGCTCCTGGAGGCGGGCGTGCCGCTCGCGGAGCTGTCCATCGAGCGGATCGCCCGCACCGCCGGCGTCGGCAAGGCCACCATCTACCGCCGCTGGAGCGGCAAGGAGGAACTCTTCGTCGACGTGGTCCGAGCCGCCGAGCCCCCGGACCCCGAACTCCCCGGCACCTCCCTGCGCGACGACCTCGTCGTGCTGCTGGAGTCCCTGCGCCGGCGCGGACTGGCCAGCAGGACCTCGGCGATCCTGCACAACGTGCACGCCCAGATGAAGAGCAGCCCGAAGATCTGGGCGGCCTACCAGGCCATCGCCATCGAGCCGCGCCGCCGCCTCGGCCTTCAGGTGCTGCGCCGGGGCCAGGAGAACGGCGAACTGCGCACCGACGTCGACCTGGAACTGCTCAACGACATAGTGGTCGGCCCCATCCTGCTGCGCACCGTGATGCGCCCCGACGCCGACCTCCCCGAGGATCTCGCCGCGAAGGTCGTCGACACCCTTCTGGAGGGCCTGCGCCCCGGCCGTTGAACCCGGCATGTGCGCATTTCGTCACAGACGGAACTCGTGCCCCGCCATGGCACGTCATCGCCCCCGTACGGCCGTCGAGGGACGGCAGGAAGGGCACCGATCATCCCCTAGGGTCTTTACGGACACGGGAGAGACGGTGTGCACGGCAAGTTGTGAGGCGACGGTATGGCGCAGCAGGCGTACATGACGCAGACGGACAACGGCGGCTCGGACCCCGAGCACCGGACATCCCGGCTTCAGCGCCTGATCGACGCCCTGACCAGAGGCTGGCGGGACGACCGCCGCATCTGGCGCCGGGGCCTGGTGCTGGCGGCCTTCGCGGTGGTGCTCGCCGTGGTGATGCTGGCCCACGCGCACATCCCGAACCAGGTCGGCAACCTGGGCAGCCTGGTGGAGACGTTCCTGCCCTGGCTGGGCGTGTTCATCCCGCTGCTGCTCCTGCTGGCCCTGCTGCGCAAGTCGGCCACGGCGCTGATTGCGACGCTGCTGCCCGCGGTGGTCTGGCTGAACCTCTTCGGCGGTCTGCTCACCGACAAGACCACCGGCGGCGGCGAGCTGACGGTGGCCACGCACAACGTCAACGCGGAGAACCCCGACCCGGCGGGCACCGCCCGTGAGGTGGCCGCCTCCGGCGCCGATGTACTCGCCCTCGAGGAGCTCAAGGCGTCCGCGGTCCCGGCCTACCGGGACGCGCTGCGGTCCACCTACCGGCACCACGCCGTGGTGGGCACGGTCGGCCTGTGGAGCAAGTACCCGCTCAGCGACGTCGAGGCGGTCGACATCCGCCTCGGCTGGAAGCGCGCCATGCGCGCCACGGTGAGCGCGCCCGGCGGCCAGGTCGCGGTGTACGTGGCGCATCTGCCCTCGGTCCGGGTGAAGCTGGAGGCCGGTTTCACGGCCCGTCAGCGCGACAGGAGCGCCGACGCGCTCGGCGAGGCCATCGCCGACGAGCCGCTGCGCAACGTCGTCCTGCTGGGCGACCTCAACGGGACCATGAACGACCGCTCCCTGAACGCGGTCACCTCCCAGATGCGCTCCACCCAGGGCGCGGTGGGCAGCGGCTTCGGCTTCAGCTGGCCGGCGTCGTTCCCGATGGCGCGGATCGACCAGATCATGGTCAAGGGAGCGGAGCCGACCAGTTCCTGGACCCTCCCGCAGACCCCGAGCGACCATCTGCCGATCGCGGCGCGTGTGAAGCTGACCACAGGCGATTCCTGAGAATCCCAGGAAACCCCAGATCAACGGCGTGGGGCCGGTGCACGGCCGGCCCCGGTCGGCGCATGCCGGGCGCGAGTCCTGAGAGACTTTGTTCAGTCGCTGAACATAAAGGCTGAACACAAGCCTGACGCACCCGTCCCGAAAGGTCCGCCCCTTCATGCCCCTGGCCCTCCTCGCCCTCGCCGTAGGCGCCTTCGGCATCGGCACCACCGAGTTCGTCATGATGGGCCTGCTCCCCGACGTCGCCGCCGACCTGGGCACCTCCATCCCCAGCGCCGGCCACCTGGTCTCGGCGTACGCGCTCGGGGTGGTCGTGGGCGCCCCGCTGCTCGCCGCCGCCACGGCCCGCATGCCGCGCCGCCGGGTGCTGATCTGGCTCATGGCCCTGTTCGTGGCGGGCAACGCGCTCTCCGCGCTCGCCCCCGACCACACCTGGCTGCTGGCCGCCCGCTTCCTGAGCGGACTGCCGCACGGCGCCTTCTTCGGCGTCGGCGCCGTGGTGGCCGCCGACCTGGTGACCCCCGACCGCAAGGCCCGCTCGGTCTCCCTGATGTTCCTGGGGCTCACCCTCGCCAATGTGGTGGGCGTCCCGATGGCCACGCTGATGGGCCAGCACTTCGGCTGGCGCACCACCTTCCTCGCGGTCTCCGCGACCGGCCTCGCCGCGATCGCCTCGCTGGCCCTGCTGATCCCCGCCGCCGACAGCCCGGCCGCCCCGCGCACGGGACTGCGCGGCGAGCTCACCGCCCTGCGCTCCCTGCCCGTCTGGCTGGCCCTCGGCACCACCGTCGCCGGCTTCGGCGCGCTCTTCGCCGCCTACAGCTACATCGCCCCCATGCTCACCGGGGCGGCCGGCTACGGCGAGAGCACCGTGACACTGCTGCTGGCGCTCTTCGGTGTCGGCGCGACCGCCGGGAACCTGCTGGGCGGCTGCCTCGCCGACCACTCCCTGCGGGCGACCCTCTTCGGCGGCCTGGCCTCCCTCACCGTGGTCCTGACCCTCTTTCCGCTGCTGATGCGCACCCAGGCGACGGCGGCGGTCGCGGTGGTCCTGCTGGGCGTCGCCGCCTTCGTCACGGGCTCCCCACTCCAGCTGATGGTCATGGAGAAGGCCGCCTCCGCCCCCTCCCTGGCCTCCTCCGCCAACCAGGCCGCCTTCAACCTGGCGAACGCCGGCGGCGCCTGGATCGGCGGCCTGGCCCTCGCCGCCGGACTCGGTGCGACCTCCCCGGCGCTCGCGGGCGCGGCCCTGGCGGCCCTGGGCATCGGCGTGGCCGCGCTGGCCCACGCGGTGGACCGCAGGGCGGACCGGACGCCGGGGAGGGTCGTGGCCGGCCGTGTGCCGCAGGAGGCGGAGGCGCTGGAAGCCCGGTGAGCCGGGACCGGTTGCCCCGCCGCTGAGCCGGGGCCGGCCGCTCCGCCGTCGAGCAGGGGCCGGCCGCCCCGCCGTTCCGGCGCCCGGCCGGCGCATGCCCGAAGGGGCGCCGGGGCGAGGGGGCGCCGGGGCGAGGGCCGCCGCGCACCGCCCCTCGCCTCATCGGCATCCGGCCGGCGTCAGTCCTGCCGGGCCAGCCACAGGTCCGGGCCGAACACCTCGTAGTGGATGCCGGCCGGCGCCACGCCCTTGCCGATCAGCTGCTCCCGCACCGACCGCATGAACGGCAGCGGGCCGCACAGATAGGCGCGCGTGCCGGAGGCCACCGGCACCTCGGCGAGATCCACGTAGCCGGTGTGCGCGCCGGCCGGGGCGTCCTGCTCGTACCACAGGTGCACCGCGCCGTCCGGCAGCTTGGCCGCGTACGCCAGGTGGTCGTTGCGCAGCGCGTGATCGGCGGGGGAGCGGTCGCCGTGCACCACGGTGACCGGGGCGCGGTGCCCGTTCTCGGCGAGGTGCGCCAGCATGGCGATCATCGGGGTCACCCCGATCCCGGCGGAGGCCAGCAGCAGCGGCGTGCCGGGGTCGGCGTCCAGCACCAGGTCGCCATACGCCTCGGACAGCTCCAGCAGGTCACCGGCGTGCACCCGGGCGTGCAGGTGGTTGGAGACCTCGCCGTCCGGCGCGCCGTCGCCGTGCACCCGCTTGACCGCGAACTGCCGCTCCTGGGGGCCGGGCGCGCCGGTCAGGCTGTACTGCCGTATCTGCCGGGCGCCGTCGGGGAGGGCGACCCGGACGGACACGTACTGGCCGGGGCGGAAGTCGCGCACCGGGCCGCCGTCCGCCGGGCGGAGCCGGAAGGTCACCACGTCGGCGGTCTCGGGGATGCGCTCGACGACCCGCCAGGTGCGCCAGCCGTGCCCGCCGCGCTCCTCGTAGAGCCGCTTCTCCAGGGCGATCAGGGCGTTCCCCATCAGCCAGTAGACCTCGTCCCAGGCGGCCGCGACCTCGGGCGTGACGGCTTCGCCGAGCACCTCGGCGATGGCGGCGAAGAGGTGCTCGTGGACGATCCCGTACTGGTCCGGGGTGACGCCGAGGGAGGCGTGCTTGTGGGCGATCCGCTGGAGCATCGCGTCCGGCCGCTGATCGGGGTGGTCCAGCAGGTGGGTCGCGAAGGCGGCGATGGATCCGGCGAGGGCCTGCCGCTGGGTGCCGGCGGCCTGGTTGCCGCGGTTGAACAGATCGCGCAGCAACTCGGGGTGGGCGGCGAACATCCCGGCGTAGAACCGCTCGGTGATCTTGTCGAGGGACGCGCCGACCGCGGGAAGCGTGGCACGCACGACGGCAGCGGACTGCTCGGACAGCATCAGGTCTCCTCCGATTCGGCACAGCCCGGCGGGGCGCCGGACCGGCTCGGCTGCTTGCCCCCTCATTAAAACTTGCATCCCAGATTCCAATTAATGCGGGGGTGGGGTTCCGGCCGGCAGCGGCTGCGGCCTGCGGACGATCCCGGCGAGGGCCGACGGCGCGCCGCGGGTCCCGCGGGTCCGCTGTGCAGCGGGTTCCCGGAGCGCGGAGGCGGAGCCGGGGGACCCGGCTGTTACGGAGGTGGCCGCGAACGGGCAAGATGGGCGACAGGGCGGTCGGCAACGCACATGAAACGCTGGTGTGGTGGGATGACCCCGAGCGCCCGACCGTCTCCCGTGGCCCGGGACGACAGGTGGCCTGACCGGCAAGGATGGGGAAGCGGAAGATGGACAAGCAGCAGGAGTTCGTGCTCCGGACCTTGGAGGAGCGCGACATCCGGTTCGTACGCCTGTGGTTCACGGACGTGCTGGGCTTCCTGAAGTCCGTGGCCGTGGCTCCGGCCGAGCTGGAGCAGGCGTTCGACGAGGGCATCGGCTTCGACGGCTCCGCCATCGAGGGCTTCGCCCGGGTCTACGAGTCCGACATGATCGCCAAGCCGGACCCGTCCACCTTCCAGATCCTCCCCTGGCGCGCCGAGGCCCCCGGCACGGCCCGGATGTTCTGCGACATCCTGATGCCGGACGGCTCCCCGTCCTTCGCGGACCCGCGCTACGTCCTCAAGCGCGCCCTCGCCCGCGCCTCCGACCAGGGCTTCACCTTCTACACCCACCCGGAGATCGAGTTCTTCCTGCTGAAGGACAAGCCGGTCGACGGCAGCCGCCCCACCCCGGCCGACAACTCCGGCTACTTCGACCACACCCCGCAGAACGTCGGCATGGACTTCCGCCGTCAGGCGATCACCATGCTGGAGTCCATGGGCATCTCGGTGGAGTTCTCCCACCACGAGGGCGCCCCCGGCCAGCAGGAGATCGACCTGCGGTACGCCGACGCGCTGTCCACCGCGGACAACGTCATGACCTTCCGCCTGGTCATGAAGCAGGTGGCGCTCGAGCAGGGCGTCCAGGCGACCTTCATGCCGAAGCCGTTCTCCGAGCATCCCGGCTCCGGCATGCACACCCACCTCTCCCTCTTCGAGGGCGACCGGAACGCCTTCTACGAGTCCGGGGCCGAGTACCAGCTCTCCAAGGTCGGCCGCTCCTTCATCGCCGGCCTGCTGCGCCACGCGGCGGAGATCTCCGCGGTCACCAACCAGTGGGTCAACAGCTACAAGCGCATCTGGGGCGGCGCCGAGCGCACCGCCGGCGCGGGCGGCGAGGCCCCGTCCTACATCTGCTGGGGTCACAACAACCGCTCCGCCCTGGTCCGCGTCCCCATGTACAAGCCCGGCAAGACCGGCTCGGCCCGCGTCGAGGTCCGCTCCCTGGACTCCGGCGCCAACCCCTACCTGGCCTACGCCGTCCTCCTCGCCGCCGGCCTCAAGGGCATCGAGGAGGGCTACGAACTCCCGCCGGGCGCCGAGGACGACGTCTGGGCCCTCTCCGACGCGGAACGCCGCGCCCTCGGCATCGAGCCCCTGCCGCAGAACCTCGGCGAGGCCCTCACCCTGATGGAACGCAGCGACCTGGTCGCCGAGACCCTCGGCGAACACGTCTTCGACTTCTTCCTCCGCAACAAGAAGCAGGAGTGGGAGGAGTACCGCTCGGAGGTCACGGCGTTCGAGCTGCGGAAGAACCTGCCGGTGCTGTAGCGGCCCGCTGCAAGCAGCGAGCCTACGGCCGCTTCGAGATGGTCAGGAGGAGTGGGCCCGTCGGGTCCGTGGTGAGGTCGGCGATGGTGAGGGGGTCCAGGGAGGCGTAGAAGGCCTCCTGGGCCTGGCGGAGGGCGCCGCGCAGGCGGCAGGCGGGGCTCAGGGGGCAGGCGGCCGTGGTGGCGGTGCCCTCGCAGTCGACGACGTCGCCCTCGCCCTCGAAGGTGCGGACCAGCTCGCCCACGGACGCGGTGCGGCCCTTCTCGGTCAGGGCGAGCCCGCCGCCCCGGCCCCGGCGGGCCGTGAGCAGACCCATGTGCTGGAGTTCGGCCACGACCTTCGCGGCATGGGTGTAGGGCACGTCCATCGCCGCCGCGACATCACGGGTCGTGGGGTTCGGATCGGGCGTCGCGGCGAGGCGCATCAGCAGGCGCAGGGCCAGGTCGGTGGAGCGCAGCAGCCGCATACAGGGCAGCGTAGGTTAATGCACATTCACGGTTCAAATTTCTGGCCCCCTACGACCGGCCCCGCCTTCACCATTACGATCAGCTCACCCGACCGTCCCACCCCTCACCCCTGAAGGGCACACCCATGGGCTCCGCCAAGAAGAGCAGCGCGGCACGCAAGGCACGCATAGAGGAGATGCGGCGCGCAGAGCAGGCCCGCGAGCGGCGCGCGCGGATCCTCACCATCGGTGCGAGCGTGGTGATCGTCGCCGGTCTCGTGGTCGGCGGGGTGTTCCTGGTGCGCTCCCAGTCGGGCGACTCGGACAAGGCCGCGAGCGACGACAAGAGCACCGGCAAGTTCGTCACCGGCAAGGACGGCGTGAAGAAGTGGGAGGGCACGCTCGCCCGCAACCACGTCACCAAGCCGGTCAGCTACCCGGTGACGCCCCCGGTCGGCGGCGACCACCACCCGGTCTGGATGAACTGCAACGGGGACGTCTACACCAAGGAGATCAACAACACCAACGCCGTGCACTCGATGGAGCACGGCGCGGTGTGGGTGACGTACAACTCCAAGGCCGACAAGAAGGACGTCGACGCCCTGGCCGCCAAGGTGAAGAAGACGCCGTACACCCTGATGAGCCCGGTCGAGGGGCAGAAGGACCCGATCATGCTGTCCGCCTGGGGGCACCAGCGGACGGTGAAGGGCGCCGACGACCCTGCCGTCGACAAGTTCTTCGCGAAGTTCGTGCAGGGGCAGCAGACCCCCGAGCCGGGGGCCGCCTGCACCAACGGTCTGGCTCAGTGAGGGCAGCCGGGTCCATGAAGCACTTCGGGTTGATCGCGGGAGCCGCGGCGCTGGTGCTGCTCGCCGGCGGTGCGCTCGGCTACGCGGCCGTCGCGGGGGACGACGACGGCGGGGGCGCGGGCAGGCCTTCGGCGGAGTCGGCGGACGCCGGGTTCGCCCGGGACATGGCCGTGCACCATCAGCAGGCCGTGGAGATGTCCTACATCGTCCGGGACCGGACGAAGAACGAGCAGGTGCGGCGGCTCGCGTACGACATCGCCCAGACGCAGGCCAATCAGCGGGGCATGCTGCTCGGCTGGCTGGACCTGTGGGAGCTGCCGAAGGTGTCGGCCGATCCGCCGATGACCTGGATGGGCATGGGCGGCAAGGGCGCTGCCGGCGAGGACGCCGACGGTGCGCTGATGCCGGGGATGGCGACGAACGCCGAGATGAAGCGGCTGGGTGAGCTGAACGGCAAGCAGGCCGAGATCTTCTACCTGCAGCTGATGACCGACCATCACAAGGGCGGGGTGCACATGGCCCAGGGGTGCCTCAGCAAGTGCGAGGTCGGGGTGGAGAAGCGGCTGGCCCGGACGATGGTGGAGGGGCAGCAGTCGGAGATCGAGCTGATGGCCGGGATGCTGCGGGAGCGGGGGGCTCGGGCGCGGTGAGGGGCGTCAGGCGCGGGTGAGGGCCCGGCTGGGGCGCGGTTGTCGGCGGGTGCGTTGTGTTGCCGCTGCGGCGTGCCGTGGTGTCGGGTGCGGGGTCCTGTGGCTCGGGTGTGATCCTGCGGTTGCTCCCGCGTATTGCGTCGCTTTGACGATTACACTGGGCACGTGCCTCAACTTCGCCTCGCCCTGAATCAGATCGACACCCGCGTCGGTGACATCACCCGCAACGCGGAAACGATTGTCCGCTGGACCCGGCGCTCCGCCGAGCAGGGAGCGCACCTCGTGGCGTTCCCGGAGATGGCGCTGACCGGATATCCGGTGGAGGACCTGGCCCTCCGGTCGTCCTTCGTGGAGGCCTCCCGCGCCGCCCTGCGCTCACTGGCCGCGCGGCTCGCCGACGAGGGCTTCGGTGAGCTGCCGGTCGTCGTCGGCTACCTCGACCGCAGCGAGACCGCCCAGCCGAAGTACGGGCAGCCGGCGGGAGCACCGCGGAACGCCGCAGCCGTGCTGTACGGCGGTGAGGTGGTGCTCAGCTTCGCCAAGCACCACCTGCCCAACTACGGCGTCTTCGACGAGTTCCGGTACTTCGTGCCCGGGGACACCATGCCGGTGGTGCGGGTGCGGGGCGTCGATGTCGCGCTCGCCATCTGCGAAGACCTGTGGCAGGACGGCGGCCGGGTGCCGGCGGCGCGCTCCGCCCGGGCCGGGCTGCTGCTGTCGGTCAACGCCTCGCCGTACGAGCGGGACAAGGACGACACCCGTCTCGAACTGGTCCGCAAGCGGGCCCAGGAGGCCGGGGTCACCACGGCCTACCTCGCCATGATGGGCGGGCAGGACGACCTCGTCTTCGACGGGGACTCCATCGTCGTGGACCCGAGGGGCGAGGTGCTCGCCCGGGCGCCGCAGTTCGCCGAGGAGTGCCTGGTGGTGGACCTGGAGCTGCCGGCGGCGGTCGAGGACGCGCCCACCGGGGTGGTGGACGACGGGCTGCGGATCGAGCGGGTGGTGATCTCTCAGGAGCCGGTGCCGGCCTACGAGCCGGAGCGGACCGGTGGTTACGCGGAGCGGCTTGACGACGACGAGGAGATCTACTCCGCGCTGGTCGTGGGGCTGCGTGCGTATGTGGAGAAGAACGGCTTCCGTTCGGTGCTGATCGGGCTGTCGGGCGGTATCGACTCGTCGCTGGTCGCGGCGATCGCGTGTGACGCGGTGGGGCCCGAGAATGTGTACGGCGTGTCCATGCCGTCGAAGTACTCCTCCGAGCACTCCAAGGACGATGCGGCGGAGCTGGCGCGGCGGACCGGGCTGAACTACCGGACCGTGCCGATCGAGCCGATGTTCGACGCGTACATGGGGTCGCTGGAGCTGACGGGGCTGGCGGAGGAGAACCTGCAGTCGCGGCTGCGGGGTGTGCTGCTGATGGCGATCTCCAATCAGGAGGGGCACATCGTGCTGGCGCCGGGCAACAAGTCCGAGCTGGCGGTGGGCTATTCGACGCTGTACGGGGACTCGGTGGGTGCGTACGGGCCCATCAAGGACGTGTACAAGACGTCCGTGTTCCGGCTGGCCGAGTGGCGCAACCGGGCGGCGGTGGAGCGCGGGGAGACGCCGCCGATCCCGGAGAACTCGATCTCCAAGCCGCCGAGCGCGGAGCTGCGGCCGGGGCAGGTCGACACGGACTCCCTGCCGGACTACCCGGTGCTGGACGCGATCCTTGAGCTGTACGTGGACCGGGACAAGGGAGCGGACGAGATCGTCGCGGCCGGGTTCGATCCGGAGCTGGTCGCGAAGACGCTGCGGATGGTGGACCGGGCGGAGTACAAGCGGCGCCAGTACCCGCCGGGCACGAAGATCTCCCCGAAGGGCTTCGGCAAGGACCGCCGGCTGCCCATCACCAACGGCTGGAGCGAACGGGTGCCTCCGGCGGTCTGACGGCGGTGCGCTGGGTGGGGGTGCGCGTTCGACTGTGCCTGCGGCCCGGTGGGGGCTCAGGTGGCCATGCCTGCGGCGCAACTGCGGCTCGGGTGGGGGTGCGCGTTCGACTGTGCCTGCGGCCCGGTGGGGGTTCAGGTGGCCATGCCTGCGGCGCAACTGCGGCTCGGGTGGGGGTGCGCGTTCGACTGTGCCTGCGGCCCGGTGGGGGTTCAGGTGGTCATGCCTGCGGCGCAACTGCGGCTCGGGTGGGGGTGCGCGTAGCGCCTACTGCCGGTGGGTGAGTCGGGGCCGGGGGGTGGTATCCGTCCTCGGTCTGGCGCGAAATCGGCTTCTTAGCGGGGTACTGGCGCGGACGCGCCGGCCGCTGCGGGCGGACACCACCACCCCGACCCCTCCCCGCCGCGCGCCTGCGGCCGCCTAAGCCCCGATGACCTGCTGATCGCCGCGCGCGGCTACCCTGCCTCGCCGCGGGCATCACGGCCGCCCAACTGCGGGCATTCGTGCCGCCTGGGGCGATGGGGGTCCCCCGCTCGAGCGAAGTCGAGAGTGGGGGAGGGTGGGCGATGGGGGTGCCCCCGCTCGAGCGCAGCCGAGAGTGGGGGAGGCACCCCCTGCAGCGGGCTAGCGCAAACCCCACCCCCGGCCCGCACCCACCCCGGGTGCCCGATCAAGGCGTGCGCGTACCCGGTGTTCTAGGCCGGCGTGCCGAACCACCGGGACAAAGGCGCCCGCAGCAACTCCTGTTCCGCACCAACCCAGACGACATGACCGTCAGGGCGCAAAAGGACCGCGGGGGCGTCGAGTTCGTCGGTCGTGTCGACGACATGGTCCACACGGTCGGCCCAGCCGTCGACGGAGAGACGGCCTGTCTGGTCGAGCAGCATCCCGCGCCCGGTGTGCATCAGGTCGTACAGGCGGTGCCGCTTGAGAGCCAGGTCGCGCAGCCGGCGGCCGAGAAGAGGGTGCCCCTCGCCGACGTCGTAGCGGACGTCGAGTGCGGTGATCTTCTCGACGAGGCGGCGGTTCACCTCGTCGATGTCCATGAGTTCGGAGAACAGACGGCGCACCGCTTGGGGCCCCGGCTCGGTGGAGACCAGTACGGACATGGCGCGGGTGGTGTCCAGGACGGCGGCGGCCACCGGGTGGCGTTCGGACTCGTAGGTGTCCAGGAGCCCGGCCGGAGCCCACCCCCGCACCTCCGCTGCCAGCTTCCACCCGAGGTTGAACGCGTCCTGGATGCCGAGGTTGAGGCCCTGGCCGCCGAGGGGCGGGTGGATGTGGGCGGCGTCGCCCGCGAGCAGGACCCGGCCGGAACGGTAGCGCTCGGCCTGCCGGGTGGCGTCGCCGAAGCGGGAGAGCCAGCGGGGGGAGTGGACGCCGAAGTCGGTGCCCGCAGTGGCCTGCAATTGGTTTTTGAAGTCCTCGAGGGTGGGCGTGAGGGAGCGGTCCTCGACGACGTCCGCGGCGGGGACGACGACGCGGTGGACGCCGTCGCCGATGGGGGCGAGGCCGAAGCGTTTCTGGGTCCTGCGGACCTCGGCGACGGTGGCGGCCACCGTCTCCTGCGGGGCGTCCACCTGCATCTCGCCGAGCAGGGTGTCGCTGGTGCTGGGCTGGCCGGGGAAGGCCACGCCGAGCAGCTTGCGGACGGTGCTGCGGCCGCCGTCGCAGCCGACCAGGTAGCGGGAGCGCAGCCGCGTGCCGTCGGCCAGCTCGGCGGTGACGCCGTCGGCATCCTGGCTCAGGCCGGTCAGCTCGCAGCCGCGCCGGATGTCGGCGCCGGCCTCGGCGGCGTGCTCCTCCAGCAGGCGGTCGGTGACGGTCTGCGGGATGCCGAGGACATAGCCGTGGGCGGTGTCCAGGTCGTCCGGCCAGGGCGCCTCGATGCCGGCGAAGAAGCCGCCGACCCGGTACTGCTTCCCGTGGGCCAGGAAACGGTCGAGCAGGCCGCGCTGGGCCATGATCTCGATGCTGCGGACGTGCAGACCGAGGGCGCGTACGACCGGGGTGCGCTCGGTGGCCCTGTCGAGAACCACCACGTCCACGCCGTGCAGGCGCAGTTCGGCGGCGAGCATCAGGCCGGTCGGGCCGGCTCCGGTGATGATGACGTCGATCACGGCATTCCCCCCGTTTTGGGCGCAGAGTGGCGCAGAGTGGGTGAGATGAGGATGAGAGTGGAGCAGATGGCGGGGTAGGCCGGTCATTCTGCGCGACGGAGGGGGCCTTGCCGCAAGGCCCCCTCCGCGCTATACGTTGAAAGTGGCGAGGAGTGGTCTCCTCGCCGTTGTCGTGTTGTCAGGCGTTGCGTGCCGCCAGGGCGGCCAGGAGCTTGTGCAGCGGCTCCGTGGCGCGGCGGCGGTACTCCTGAACTGCCCAGCCGTTGCCGTCCGGGTCCTTGAAGTGCATGAAGGTCGCGCCGTCGTCGGGGGAGTACTGGACCGGCTCGGCCACCTCCAGGCCCCGCGCGGTCAGCTCCGCGTGGGCGGCCTTGATGTCGGCGACGCAGAGCTGCAGGCCCTGGTAGGAGCCGGGGGCCGGCGTGGGGCCGGGGGTCATCTCCCAGATGCTGTCGCCCAGGGCGATCGAGCAGCCGGAGCCGGGCGGGGTCAGCTGGACGATGCGCATGCCCGGCATGACCTCCCGGTCGATGTCCACGTGAAAACCGACCTTGTCCCGGTAGAAGTCCCTGGCCCGGTCGATGTCGCTGACGGGCAGCGGAATCACTTCGAGGGTCATGTCCATGTGCGCGACTCCTTCGTCAGGCGAACCGCCACCTCGTCTGGCTGAACGGCTCCCCCTTACGGAATCCGAAAACGCACCGGGGCGCCACCGAGAAGACGAGGGCGTGTCCGTCGCCGTGGTCGAAGTACCCGTCGCGCACCTCGAAGTGCCAGACGCTGCCGTACTTCGCCTCCCAGGCCGCGGCCAGCTCCCTCAGCCGGGCGTCGTCGGTGACCCGCACCGCCTCGCCCTCCACCACCAGGTCGAAGCCCGTGTCCCAGGTGCTGGTGCCGGTCGTCAGCACGACGTGCGGGTTGGCGGCCAGGTTGCGGGCCTTGCGTTCGTCGGGTCCGGTGCACAAGTGCAGCGCTCCGTCCGACCAGACCGCGATCAGCGGGGTCACATGCGGGCGGCCGTCCGGGCGGACCGTCGAGATCCAGAAGTGTTCCGCCTTGTTCAGCAGTGCCTCGGCCTCGGACCAGGGGGTCGCGGCCGCGGTGGGGTCGCTGTAGCGGGGGTCGAGGCTGGTCTCGGGTGTGAGCATGGCCTTCCCCTCCTTTCTGCAGTGAGGACTCCGCACGGCCGGGGAACTCATCGCGCGGGGCCGCGGACCGGCACTCGGGCTAGGCTCATGGCCGTACGACCCTGATCCGAGGCATGAGGGAGGCCGGGGATGACGTCGGCGCCGGGGCGCAGGAGCAGTACCTTCACTCGGCTGCTGCGGCACGGCTTCACCGATCCCTCGGCCGCCGAGCGGCTGCTGGACGCGCCCGAACTGGCGCCCGTGCGCAACGACCCGGTGCTGCTGCCCGCGCTCGGCGCCACCGCCGACCCGGATCTGGCGCTGCTCCATCTGGTGCGGCTGCTGGAGGCGCAGCCGGGGCCGACCGACCGGCAGGAGCTGCTGGACACCCTGATCGCGGCGAAGCCGCTGCGGGACCGGCTGCTTGGGGTGCTCGGTGCCTCGGCCGCCCTCGGTGACCATCTCGCCCGGCACAGCGGGGACTGGCGGGCGCTGGTCACCTACGAACCGAGCGACCTGCACCCCGGCATCGAGGAGTTCGAGCGGGGGCTGGCCGAGGCGACCGACCCGGTGTCGCTGCGGATCGCCTACCGGCGCTGTCTGCTGTCCATCGCCGCCCGGGACGTGTGCGGCACCATCGACGTCGCCGACACCGCCGCCGAGCTCGCCGACCTCGCCACGGCCACGCTGCGCAGGGCGCTCGCGCTCGCCGAGGCCGACGCGCCGGAGGACGCCGCGCTGTGCCGGCTGGCCGTGATCGCCATGGGGAAGTGCGGCGGTCACGAGCTGAACTACGTCTCCGACGTCGACGTGGTCTTCGTCGGGGAGCCGGTGGAGGGGGCGGACGAGCGGAAGGCGCTGCAGGCGGCCACCCGGCTCGCCTCGCACATGATGCGGATCTGCTCGGAGACCACGGTCGAGGGCACCATCTGGCCGGTGGACGCCAATCTGCGGCCCGAGGGACGCAACGGGCCGCTGGTGCGCACCCTGGCCTCCCATGTCACGTACTACCAGCGCTGGGCCAAGACCTGGGAGTTCCAGGCGCTGCTCAAGGCCCGCCCGGTCGCCGGCGACCTCGAGCTCGGGCAGGAGTACGCCGACGCGCTGCAGCCGCTGGTGTGGCAGGCGGCCGAGCGGGAGAACTTTGTCGCCGATGTGCAGAAGATGCGGCGCCGCGTGGTGGAGAACATCCCGGCCGCCGAGATAGACCGGCAGCTGAAGCTGGGGCCCGGGGGCCTCAGGGACGTGGAGTTCGCGGTGCAGCTGCTGCAGCTGGTGCACGGGCGGACCGATGCCTCGCTGCGCAGCGGCAAGACACTGGACGCGCTGAAGGCGCTGGCCGCCGGCGGGTATGTGGGGCGGGCCGACGCCGCGCAGCTCGACGAGGCGTACCGCTTCCTGCGGTCCATGGAGCACCGCATCCAGCTGTACCGGCTGCGGCGGACCCATCTGGTGCCGGAGGACGAGGCCGATCTGCGGCGGCTGGGACGGTCGCTGGGCCTGCGCACCGATCCGGTGGCCGAGCTGAAGCGGGAGTGGCGGCGGCACGCCTCCGTGGTGCGGCGGCTGCACGAGAAGCTGTTCTACCGGCCGCTGCTCGACGCGGTGGCGGCGCTGGCTCCCGGCGAGGCCCGGCTCAGCCCGGAGGCCGCGCGGGAGCGGCTGGTCGCCCTGGGGTACGCCGATCCTGCGGCGGCGCTGCGGCACCTGGAGGCGCTGGCGTCCGGGGTGACGCGCAAGGCGGCGATCCAGCGGACGCTGCTGCCGGTGCTGCTGGGCTGGTTCGCGGACTCGGCGGACCCGGACGCGGGGCTGCTGAACTTCCGCAAGGTCTCCGACGCGCTGGGCAAGACGCCCTGGTACCTGCGGCTGCTGCGGGACGAGGGCGCGGCGGCCGAGAACCTCGCCCGGGTGCTGTCCGCCGGGCGGCTCGCCCCCGACCTGCTGATGCGGGCGCCCGAGGCGGTCGCCCTGCTGGGCAACGGCAACGGCGGTGGGCTCAAGCCCCGCACCCGGACCCATCTGGAGCAGGAGATCCTCGCCGCCGTGGGGCGGGCCGACGACGCCGTGCAGGCGGTCAACGCGGCCCGCGGGGTGCGGCGGCGCGAGCTGTTCCGTACCGCCGCAGCGGACATCGTGGGCTCCTACGGCACCGAGTCGCAGCCCGCCGAGGCGGACGCGGGAGCCCTGGTCGACCTGGTGGGCGGCGCGGTGTCGGACCTGACCGCCGCCACGCTCGCCGGGACGCTGCGGGCCGTGGTGCGGGAGGGGTGGGGCGACACCCTGCCCACCCGGTTCACGATCATCGGCATGGGCCGGTTCGGCGGCCATGAGCTGGGCTACGGCTCGGACGCCGATGTGCTGTTCGTGCACGAGCCGCGGGAGGGTGTGGACGAGGGGGAGGCGGCGCGGGCCGCGAACCGGGTGGTCGAGGAGATGCGGCGGCTGCTGCAGATGCCCAGCTCCGATCCGCCGCTGCTGATCGACGCCGACCTGCGGCCGGAGGGCAAGTCCGGCCCGCTGGTGCGCACGCTGAAGTCGTACGAGGCGTACTACCGGCGCTGGGCGCTGGTGTGGGAGCGGCACGCGCTGCTGCGGGCCGAGTACGTGGCGGGCGACGAGGATCTCGGGCGCCGGTTCATCGAGATGATCGATCCGCTGCGGTACCCGGCCGGCGGGCTGGGCGACGAGGAGGTGCGGGAGATCCGGCGGCTGAAGGCCCGTATGGAGGCCGAGCGGCTGCCCCGCGGTGCCGACCCGAAGCTGCACGCCAAGCTGGGGCCGGGCGGGCTGTCGGACGTGGAGTGGACCGTGCAGCTGATGCAGCTGCGGCACGGCGCCCGGGTGGAGGGCCTGCGGACCACGCGGACCCGGGCGGCGCTGGCGG
>NZ_BAAAIZ010000040.1:40198-49794 GCF_039526425.1 Streptomyces thermospinosisporus | reverse complement strand
CGCCGAGGCGGGGCTGGTGTCCGAGGAGGACGCCGGGACCCTGGACGAGGCCTGGGTGCTGGCCACCCGGGTGCGCAACGCGGTGATGCTGGTCCGCGGGCGGGCGGGGGACACCTTCCCCACCGACCCGCGGGAGCTGGCCGCCGTCGGGCGCTACCTGGGGTACGGGCCCGGACACGCGGGGGACATGCTCGACGCCTACCGGCGTACGGCGCGCCGGGCGCGCACGGTCGTCGAGGAGCTGTTCTATACCGACTGACGTCGTCCAGACGGTCTTCAGCGCCGTCTTTACACGGACGAGGAGGGCTGCTCCGGGGCCGGCTGCTCCGGGGCGGTGCGGGGCCGGGCGGGCAGGGGAGGGGCGGGAACGGTGTCCGGCGCGGCGCCGCCGGCCGGGGGACCGGGTGGTGCCGTGGCCGCCTCGCGGGGCGGATGCGGCACGTGCCGGGGCAGGTGGTGGGGGAGTGCGCCGTACCAGAGGCGGGCGACGGCGTAGCCGAAGGCCAGGCAGAGCACGCCGCCCACCGCGTCCAGCCAGAAGTGGTTGGCGGTGGCGACGATGACCACCAGGGTCGCCGCGGGGTAGAGCAGGCCGAGCACGCGGACCCAGGGGACGGTGGTCAGGGCGAAGATCGTCAGCCCGCACCACAGGGACCAGCCGATGTGCATCGAGGGCATCGCGGCGTACTGGTTGGACATGTTCTTCAGGTCGCCGGACGCCATGGAGCCCCAGGTCTCGTGGACCATCACGGTGTCGATGAACGCCTCACCGTTCATCAGACGGGGCGGGGCCAGGGGGTAGAGGTAGTAGCCGGCCAGGGCGACCGCGGTGGTGGAGAACAGAACCATGCGGGTGGCCGCATAGCGACCCGGGTGGCTGCGGAAGAGCCACACCAGGACACCCAGGGTCACCACGAAGTGCAGGGTGGCGTAGTAATAGTTCATGCTGACGATCAGCCAAGACACCGAGTTCACGGCGTGGTTGACCGACTTTTCGACGGCGATGCCGAGGGTCTGCTCCAGCTGCCAGATCCAGTCGGCGTTGCGCAGCGCCTCGGACCTCTGCTCGGGGACGGCGTTGCGGATCAGTGAGTACGTCCAGTAACTCACCGCGATGAGCAGGATCTCGAACCACAGGCGGGGCCTGCGCGGAGAGCGCCTCGCCCGGGGTGACAGGTCCGTGACGGGGTGTGAGACGGCCTGCTGCCGACCCTCCAGTGTGGTCACCGTCATGTCACCCATGGGCACAAAGTCTGCCAGAAAAGGCCTCCTCCTCAGATCATCCTCTGGTCGGGGGCGACCCGCATGTTGTCCTCCAGGTGACCGGCCAGAGGACCCGGAGGACACTCAGGGGTGACGTCCGGGAAGCGCCGGGGAGGAGTCGGGAAGGCGCCCTGGGGGGAGCAGGGAAGGCGCCCTAGGAGGAGCGGCCCGCCGCGGGTGCCGAGGCCGTCGAGCCGCGGACCACCAGCTCCGGCATGAAGACGAACTCGCTGTGCGGGGCGGGGGTTCCGCCGATCTCCTCGAGGAGGGTGCGGACCGCTGCCTGGCCCATCGCCGGGACCGGCTTGCGGATGGTGGTCAGCGGCGGGTCGGTGAAGGCGATCAGCGGGGAGTCGTCGAAGCCGACGACGGAGATGTCGTCGGGGACCTCGAGGTTCTGCTGGCGGGCCGCGCGTATCGCGCCCAGGGCCATCATGTCGCTGGCGCAGACGACGGCCGTGCAGTCGCGCTCGATCAGCGCCGCGGCGGCGGCCTGGCCGCCCTCCAGGCTGTACAGCGAGTGCTGGATCAGCTCGGTCTCGATCGTCTCCGCCGACAGTCCCAGCTGCTCCTGCATGGCCCGTGCAAAACCCTCGATCTTGCGCTGCACGGGGACGAAGCGCTTGGGGCCGAGGGCCAGGCCGATCCGGGTGTGGCCCAGGGAGACGAGGTGGGTCACCGCGAGGGTCATCGCGGCGCGGTCGTCGGGGGAGATGAACGGCGCCTGCACCCTGGGGGAGAAGCCGTCGACCAGCACGAAGGGCACGCCCCGGGCGCGCAGGCGGTCATAGCGCTGCATGTCGGCGGTGGTGTCCGCGTGCAGGCCGGAGACGTAGATGATGCCGGCCACGCCGCGGTCCACCAGCATCTCGGTGAGCTCGTCCTCGGTGGAGCCGCCCGGGGTCTGGGTGGCCAGGACCGGGGTGTAGCCCTGGCGGGTCAGCGCCTGGCCGATGACCTGGGCGAGCGCCGGGAAGATCGGGTTCTCCAGCTCCGGGGTGATCAGACCCACCAGACCCTCGCTGCGCTGGCGGAGCCGTACCGGGCGTTCGTAGCCCAGGACGTCGAGGGCGGCGAGCACGGACTGGCGGGTGGTGGCGGCGACGCCCGGCTTGCCGTTCAGGACGCGGCTGACGGTCGCCTCGCTCACCCCCGCCTGAGCAGCGATGTCGGCAAGCCGTGTGGTCACAGGACTCGACTGTAGCTGGCGTGCCTGTCCCTGCACACCGAACGGACGCCTGGTGCGCGCCGTCGAACGGGCCGTAGCGGGCTGCTGGCTCATCGCGGTCCCTCACGTGGTGGTCGGCGTCCGTTCCGCAACGGATGATTCACCCGGCGGAAAGGCATGGCAAGTGCTTGCAGAGTCTTGCACAACTGTCCGATGCCCTGCTGAGTCCCGGAAAATCACGGTCGCGGAGCGGTCGAGGGGAGGTCACGGCGGGATAACTCTCGCGGCTTCTTGCAAAAGTTTTCAGCAAGGTCTTTCGGATCGCTTACATGGCTGTTACGTTCACCTCGCCCGACGGCCTCCCCACTCTCGGCCTCACCTGAGCGGTGGGAACCCCCCAGCGGCGCAGTCGGCAAGCGGCAGGACGGCAGACGGGGCCGTCTCCTGCTCCACTCGGGCTTTCACCCTCAAGGAGAACTCATGCGGCGTGGCATAGCGGCCACCGCGCTGGTGGCGTCCCTCGCCCTCGCGGCGACGGCCTGCGGTTCGGACGGCGACAGCGGCGACAAGGCCGGCGGCCCGGTCACCATCACCTGGTGGGACACCTCCAACGCGACCAACGAGGCGCCGACGTACAAGGCCCTGGTCAAGGAGTTCGAGGCCGCCAACAAGGACATCAAGGTCAAGTACGTCAACGTCCCCTTCGACCAGGCGCAGAACAAGTTCGACACCGCCGCCGGTTCCAAGGGCGCCCCCGACGTGCTGCGCTCCGAGGTCGGCTGGACCCCCGCCTTCGCCAAGAAGGGCTACTTCCTCCCGCTGGACGGCACCGAGGCCCTCAAGGAGCAGGACAAGTTCAAGTCCAACCTGCTCGAGCAGGCCAAGTACGAGGGCAAGACCTACGGCGTGCCGTTCACCACGGACACCCTCGCGCTGGTCTACAACAAGGAGCTGTTCGAGAAGGCCGGCGTGAAGCCGCCCAAGACCTGGGACGACCTGAAGAAGGCCGCCGCCACCATCAAGGACAAGACCGGCGTCGACGGTTACTGGGGCTCCACCGCCGCTTACTACGCGCAGACCTTCCTCTACGGCGAGGGCACCGACACCGTCGACGTCGACGCCAAGAAGATCACCGTCAAGTCGCCCGCGGCCAAGAAGGCCTACGGCACCTGGCTGAGCCTGTTCAAGGGCAAGGGCCTGCACAAGGCCGACACCACCGCCGAGGCCTACGCCCACATCCAGGACGCGTTCGTCAACGGCAAGGTCGCCGCGATCATCCAGGGCCCGTGGGAGATCACCAACTTCTACAAGGGCTCGGCGTTCAAGGACAAGAACAACCTCGGCATCGCCACCGTCCCGGCCGGCTCCACCGGCAAGGCCGGCGCCCCGACCGGCGGCCACAACCTGTCCGTCTACGCCGGCTCCACCAAGGAGAAGCAGGAGGCCGCGCTGAAGTTCGTGAACTTCATGACCTCGGCCAAGGCGCAGGAGACCATCGCGCTGAAGAACTCCACGCTGCCCACGCGGGACGACGCCTACACCGACAAGGTCAAGGCCGACCCGGGCATCGCCGGCTTCCAGACGGTCCTCGCCGCCGCCCAGCCGCGGCCGGCGCTGCCCGAGTACAGCTCGGTCTGGGGTCCGCTCGACGACGAGCTGCCGCAGATCGCCGGCGGCAAGAAGTCGCTGGACAAGGGGCTGACCGACGCCGAGGCCTCGATCGACAAGCTGGTGCCGGACTTCAGCAAGTGACGCCCGTGTGGCCGCCGGACCGCTCCTTCGAGGGGGAGGTCCGGCGGCCACCGGCCTGTGTGCCGTACTCCTTGATCATCCAGAAGGTGCCGAACCATGACAGTCGCCATCGACCGCGCGACCGGCAAGCGCCGCGGTGACCGCGCGCCCCGGCCCGGCCCGGTCACCCGCCTGAAGCGGTCATTCGCCAAGCACTGGTACGCCTACGCCATGATCGCGCCGGTGGCCGTCGTGCTCGGCGTCATCGTGCTGTATCCCCTGGCCTACGGCTTCTACCTGACGCTGACCGACGCCGACAGCCTCAACTCGGCCCGCACCATCGGCGTCAACAAGATCGAGGCCACCTACAAGTTCATCGGCCTGGACAACTACGCCGAGATCCTGTGGGGCGAGACGGCCTACGACCGCTTCTGGTCACACTTCATCTGGACGGTCGTGTGGACCGCGGCCTGTGTCGCCCTCCACTACGGCATCGGCCTCGGCCTCGCGCTGCTGCTCAACCAGAAGCTGCGCGGGCGCACCCTGTACCGGCTGATCCTCATCCTGCCCTGGGCGGTGCCGACCTTCGTCACCGTCTTCGGCTGGCGGTTCATGCTCGCCGACACCGGCATCATCAACTCCGGCCTCGGCTCCCTCGGCCTGCCCACGCCTCCGTGGCTGGAGGACCCCTTCTGGCAGCGGTTCGCCGCGATCATGGTCAACACCTGGTGCGGTGTGCCGTTCATGATGGTCTCGCTGCTCGGCGGACTGCAGTCGATCGACTCCTCGCTGTACGAGGCGGCCGAGATGGACGGCGCCAACGCCTGGCAGCGCTTCCGCAACGTCACCCTGCCGGGCCTGAGGTCGGTCAGCTCCACCGTGGTGCTGCTCGGCATCATCTGGACCTTCAACCAGTTCGCGATCATCTTCCTGCTGTTCGGCACCACCGCGCCGGACGCGCAGATCCTGGTGACCTGGGCCTACTACCTCGGCTTCGGACAGCAGCCGCGCGAGTTCGCCGAGTCGGCGGCCTACGGCATGCTGCTGCTGGCCCTCCTGGTCGTCTTCACCTCCTTCTACCGCCGCTGGCTGAACCGCAACGAGCAGCAGCTCGCGATCTGAGGCAGGAGTTCTCATGAGCACCACGACCGTCGAGAAGGCTGCTCCGGCCCGTCCGGCCGGCGAGGGGACGACCGTGAAGCGCCCGGTGCGCCGGCGCGGCGAACTCAGCCTGCCGGCCCGCCTGACCTCCCACGGCGTCCTGATCGCGGCCAGCCTGATCGCGCTGTTCCCGGTCGCCTGGCTGGTCTTCCTGTCCCTCGGCCCCGACAAGGACGACTATCTGCACCCCGGCCGCATCTGGGGCAAGATGACGCTGGACAACTACGCGTTCGTCCTGGAGCACACGGCCTTCTTCCACTGGCTGAAGAGCTCCCTGATCGTCTCCCTCGGGACGACCGTCATCGGTGTGCTCGTCGCCGCCACCACCGGCTACGCGGTCTCCCGCATGCGCTTCCCGGGCTACAAGAAGTTCATGTGGGTGCTGCTGGTCACCCAGATGTTCCCGGTGGCCGTCCTGATGGTGCCGATGTACCAGATCCTGTCCGAGCTGCAGCTGATCGACAGCTACCTCGGCCTGGTCCTGGTGTACTGCACCACGGCCGTGCCGTACTGCGCCTGGCTGATGAAGGGCTACTTCGACACCATCCCGTTCGAGATCGACGAGGCGGGCCGGGTCGACGGACTGAACCCCTTCGGGACCTTCGCACGGCTGATCCTGCCGCTCGCAAAGCCGGGCCTTGCGGTCGCCGCGTTCTACAGTTTCATCACGGCGTTCGGCGAGGTGGCGTTCGCCACGACATTCATGCTGGACGACGAGAAATACACCCTCGCCGTCGGTCTGCAGAGCTTCATCAGCGAGCACGACGCCCAGCGCAACCTCATGGCCGCCACCGCGGTCCTGATCGCGATACCCGTCTCCGGGTTCTTCTACCTGGTGCAGAAGAACCTGGTGGCCGGCCTCACCGCCGGCGGCACGAAGGGCTGACCCCCTTCGTCCGGAGACTCCCGCGCGCCTGACCGCGCGGGTAGGCGGCCCGCGGTGCCCATCCGACCCCGCTGACACCGCGGGCCGCCTCGTCCGGTCCCCGCCCGCACCCACGCCTCACACGACCGCCCTGACGCAACGCAAGGACGACATGAGTCAGCAGCACTCCGCCGCCCAGGTCCCGACCTCCCCGACCGAACCGACGCCCTCCACCGACTCGGCCGTCGCCACCGTCACCAGGCGCCACGACTGGTGGCGGGAAGCGGTGATCTACCAGGTGTACCCGCGCAGCTTCGCCGACAGCAACGGCGACGGCATGGGCGACCTGGAGGGCATCCGCTCCCGTCTGCCCTACCTGCGCGACCTCGGCGTGGACGCGGTGTGGCTCAGCCCCTTCTACGCCTCCCCGCAGGCGGACGCCGGATACGACGTCTCCGACTACCGTGCCGTCGACCCCATGTTCGGCACCCTGCTGGACGCGGACGCGCTGATCCGCGACGCCCATGCGCTGGGCCTGCGGATCATCGTCGACCTGGTGCCCAACCACTCCTCCGACCAGCACGAGTGGTTCAAACGGGCCATCGCCGAGGGCCCCGGCTCGCCGCTGAGGGAGCGCTACCACTTCCGGCCCGGCAAGGGGAAGAACGGCGAACTCCCGCCCAACGACTGGGAGTCGATCTTCGGCGGCCCCGCCTGGACCCGGGTCACCGAGCCCGACGGCACGCCCGGCGAGTGGTACCTGCACCTCTTCGCCCCCGAGCAGCCCGACTTCAACTGGGAGCACCCGGCCGTCGGCGACGAGTTCCGCTCCATCCTGCGCTTCTGGCTGGACATGGGCGTCGACGGCTTCCGCATCGACGTCGCCCACGGCATGGTGAAGGCCGAGGGCCTTCCCGACCTTGGAACCCATGAGCAACTGAAGCTGCTGGGCAACGATGTCATGCCGTTCTTCGACCAGGACGGGGTGCACGAGATCTACCGGCAGTGGCGGAAGATCCTCGACGAGTACTCGGGCGAGCGCATCTTCGTCGCCGAGGCATGGACGCCGACCGTGGAGCGCACCGCCAACTACGTACGCCCCGACGAGCTGCACCAGGCGTTCAACTTCCAGTACCTGGGCACCTACTGGGACGCCGCCGAGCTGCGCGAGGTCATCGACCGCACCCTGGACGCCATGCGCCCGGTCGGCGCCCCCGCCACCTGGGTGCTGTCCAACCACGACGTCACCCGGCACGCCACCCGCTTCGCCAACCCTCCCGGGCTCGGCACCCAGATCCGTCTGGCCGGCGACCGCGAGCTGGGCCTGCGCCGCGCCCGCGCCGCCACCCTGCTGATGCTGGCGCTGCCCGGTTCGGCCTACGTCTACCAGGGCGAGGAGCTGGGCCTGCCGGACGTCGTGGACCTGCCCGACGAGGTGCGCCAGGACCCGGCGTACTTCCGGGGCGCCGGCCAGGACGGCTTCCGCGACGGGTGCCGGGTGCCGATCCCGTGGACCCGCGAGGGCTCCTCCTACGGCTTCGGCGACGGCGGAAGCTGGCTGCCGCAGCCCCAGTGGTGGGGCGAGCTGAGCGTGGAGGCGCAGACCGGGGTGCCCGGCTCGACGCTGGAGATGTACCGGGCGGCGCTCGCGGTGCGCCGGGAGCAGCCCGACCTGGGCGCGGGCGACTCGGTGGAGTGGCTGCGGGCGCCGGAGGGCGTGCTCGCCTTCCGCCGCGGGGACTTCGTGTGCGTCGCCAACACCACGGGCGAGTCGGTGACCGTGCCCGCGTACGGGCGGGTGCTGATCTCCAGCAGCGAGGTCGCGGAGACGGGCGGCGAGGCGAAGGTGCCGGGCGACACCACCGTGTGGTGGACGACCGCCTGACGCCCGGCCCGTCTGACGCTCGGCCCAAGAAGCGTGTGAGGGGCGTGCCCGGGAGTGTCCCGGGGGCGCCCCGCAACTTTTTGGTTCAAGTTCGTACGGCCCGCTGCCCTTTCGGGTGGCGGGCCTTTAACATCTGCGGTGCCGCAAGTTTGCTGAATGTTTCAGCAAGCACCTTCAACGTAGAAGGAAACCCCACACATGGCACGCAGAACCCTCGCCGGGGCGGCCGCGCTCATCGCCGCCTCGCTTGTCATGACCCCGACCAGTGCGGAGGCCTCCCCACCCGGCTCGAAGGACGTCACCGCCGTCCTCTTCGAGTGGAACTTCGCCTCCGTCGCCCGTGAGTGCACCACCACCCTGGGCCCCGCCGGCTACGGCTACGTGCAGGTCTCCCCGCCCGCCGAGCACATACAGGGCGGGCAGTGGTGGACCTCCTACCAGCCCGTCAGTTACCGGATCGCGGGCCGCCTCGGCGACCGTACCGCCTTCAAGAACATGGTCGACACGTGTCACGCGGCCGGGGTGAAGGTCGTCGTCGACACCGTCATCAACCACATGTCCGCGGGCAGCGGCACCGGCACCGGCGGCTCGTCGTACACGAAGTACGACTACCCCGGCCTGTACTCGGTGTCCGACTTCGACAACTGCACCTCCCAGATCACCGACTACCGGGACCGCTGGAACGTCCAGAACTGCGAGCTCGTCGGGCTCGCCGACCTGGACACCGGCGAGGAGTACGTGCGCGGCGCGATCGCCGGGTACATGAACGACCTGCTCTCCCTCGGCGTGGACGGCTTCCGCATCGACGCCGCCAAGCACATCCCGGCCGCCGACCTCGCCGCCATCAAGTCCCGGCTGAGCAACCCGTCGGCGTACTGGAAGCAGGAGGTCATCTACGGCGCCGGCGAGGTCGTCCAGCCCGACGAGTACACCGGCAACGGCGACGTGCAGGAGTTCCGTTACGCCTACGACCTCAAGCGCGTCTTCAACAACGAGAACCTCGCCTACCTGAAGAACTACGGCGAGGGCTGGGGCTATCTCAAGAGCGGCGTCGCCGGTGTCTTCGTCGACAACCACGACACCGAGCGCAACGGCTCCACGCTCAGCTACAAGGACAACGCCAACTACACCCTGGCCAGCGTCTTCATGCTGGCCTGGCCCTACGGCGCCCCCGACATCAACTCCGGCTACGAGTTCTCCGACCACGACGCCGGGCCCCCCAACGGCGGCCGGGTCGACGCCTGCTGGCAGAACGGCTGGAAGTGCCAGCACGCCTGGCCGGAGATCAAGTCCATGGTCGCCTTCCGCAACGCCACCCGCGGCCAGGCGGTGACCAACTGGTGGGACAACGGCGGTGACGCGATCGCGTTCGGCCGCGGCAACAAGGGCTTCGTGGCCATCAACCACGAGTCCGGCTCGCTGACCCGCACCTACCAGACCTCCCTGCCGGCCGGCACCTACTGCGACGTGCAGAGCAACAAGCAGGTGGCGGTGGACGGTTCGGGCCGGCTGACGGCCACCCT
>NZ_BAAAIZ010000040.1:0-40191 GCF_039526425.1 Streptomyces thermospinosisporus | reverse complement strand
GCTAGCGTAAGCGCGGGATAAGGAACTCCCCCGCCGGGGACGAGGAGGTGCGGCGCGGTCCCTCCCCGCGCCGCTCGTTCGCGCCGCAAGGGGGAGCCATCCGCATGGCTGTGAACAACACTCAGCGTCCCCGCGGACGCGTGGCAGGATGCCTGCAGGCCGTGCTGGTGCCGCTGATCATCATCGGCATCATCAGCGCGTGGAACTACTTCAAGGACGACGAGTCGCCGTCGTCATCCTCGTCGTCTTCGTCGTCGTCTTCGTCCTCCTCGGACGACAAGGGCGGCGACTCCGACGGCTGGAAGGTGGGCGACTGCGGCGGGCCGGACCCGGACAAGGGGTCCGACAGCTACAAGAAGCTCGACTGCGACGACTCCGGCGCCACCTTCAAGGCCCTGAAGATCATGGACGGTGCCATCCTGGACGACTCCATCCAGTGCCCGGCGGGCACCGACATCATCATCAAGGTGTCCATCAGCTTCGGCTCGTCCGGCGGCGGCGGCATCCCCTCCAGCACCGTCTGCGGCCGCAACCTCTCCGGCGACCACCCCGGTGACGCGGGCGCCGGCGGCGGCCAGCTGGTGAAGGGCGACTGCATCGACTCCACCGCCAAGGAGATCCCCTGCGCGTCGGCCGGCCCCGACGACTACAAGGTCCTCGACCTGGTCAAGACGGAGTCCGAGTGCCCCGCCAAGACCACCGACCCGCTGAAGCTGACCCTCGGGATCGGTCGTCCCTACGACGTGATCTGCGGCCGCAAGGCGGCCTGAGACAGCCTGGCGGACCGTCACACGGCACTTTCGCGCCGCCGGTTCCCCTCGGGGAGCCGGCGGCGCGCCGTTGTGCGGGCCTGTGGGTGCCTGTGCGGGCCTGTGTCGTGCCCAACTCGTCCGCCCCTGCCGGAAAGCTCCTCCTGGAAGTTCTTGCCGCCGCTTTCACAAGTCTTGCTGTAAAGCTTTCAACAGCGGTACGGTCGCGCGGGCGCCCCGGTGACGTGGCCGAATCGGTCGTCCCCAGGGCGTGGGGTCGGACCCGTATGAGCCGTCATCGCAAGGAGTGCACCCTGTGATACCCAGTTGGCCCGCGCCCCCGGGGCGCCGATCCGCGCGTGGCAGACGGGTCGCCGCCGTCACCGTCGCCGCGCTGGCCGCCGCACTTGTGCAGCCGCTCGCCGCCCGCGCCGACGCCCCGCCCGCGCCGCCGTCGGACGCCCGGCTCGCCAAGGAGCCCGCGCGGCACGACCTGACCCGCGAGCAGTTCTACTTCGTCCTGCCGGACCGTTTCGCCAACGGTGACCGGGGCAACGACCGCGGCGGTCTGACCGGGTCCCGGCTCACCACCGGGTACGACCCCACCGACAAGGGCTTCTACCAGGGCGGCGACCTCAAGGGCCTGACCAAGAAGCTCGACTACATCAAGGGCCTCGGCACCACCGCCATCTGGATGGCCCCCATCTTCAGGAACCAGCCCGTGCAGGGAACCGGCAAGGACGCCTCGGCCGGCTACCACGGCTACTGGATCACCGACTTCACCCAGGTCGACCCGCACTTCGGCACCAACAAGGACCTCGAGAAGCTCATCGACAAGGCCCACGACAAGGGCATGAAGGTCTTCTTCGACGTCATCACCAACCACACCGCCGACGTCGTCGACTACGAGGAGAAGTCCTACAGCTACCTCTCCAAGGGCGCCTTCCCGTACCTCACCAAGGACGGCAGGCCCTTCGACGACGCCGACTACGCCGACGGGCGGAAGAAGTTCCCGCCCACCGGTGCCGGCACCTTCCCGCGCACCCCCGTCGTCCCGGCAGCCAAGAAGAACCTCAAGGTCCCCTCCTGGCTCAACGACCCGGCGATGTACCACAACCGCGGCGACTCCACCTGGGCCGGCGAGTCCACCACCTACGGCGACTTCTCCGGCCTGGACGACCTGTGGACCGAGCGTCCCGAGGTCGTCGAGGGCATGAAGAAGATCTACCAGCGCTGGGTGAAGGACTTCGGCATCGACGGCTTCCGGATCGACACCGTGAAGCACGTCAACATGGAGTTCTGGACCCAGTGGGCCACCGCCCTGGACGCCTACGCCGCCAAGCAGGGCCGGGACGACTTCTTCATGTTCGGCGAGGTGTTCTCCGCCGACACGGACATCACCTCCCCGTATGTCACCCAGGGCCGGCTGGACTCCACCCTGGACTTCCCCTTCCAGGACGCGGCCCGCCGGTACGCCTCCCAGGGCGGCAGCGCGGCCGCGCTCTCCTCCGTCTTCGGCGACGACTACAAGTACACCTCCGGCACGGCCAACGCGTACGAGCAGGTCACCTTCCTCGGCAACCACGACATGGGCCGCATCGGGACGTTCCTCGAGCAGGACAACCCCAAGGCCTCCGACGCCGAACTGCTGAAGAAGGACGTGTTCGCCCACGAGCTGATGTTCCTCAGCCGCGGCAACCCGGTCATCTACTACGGCGACGAGCAGGGCTTCACCGGCGCCGGCGGCGACAAGGACGCCCGCCAGACCCTGTTCGCCTCGCGCACCGCCGACTACCTCGACGACGACCTCATCGGCACCGACCGCACCCACGCCGAGGACACCTACGACACCCGCTCGCCCCTCTACCGCCGGATCGGCGAGCTCGCCGAGCTCCGCAAGGCCCACCCGGCACTCGCCGACGGCGTGCAGCAGGAGCGGTACGCCGCCGACGGACCGGGCGTCTACGCCTTCTCCCGCACCGACGCCAGGACCCGCACCGAGTACGTGGTCGCCCTCAACAACGCCGGAAGCGAGAAGCAGGCGACCTTCGCGACCGGCTCGGCCGGCATGACCTTCAAGGGCGTGTACGGCACCGACGCCACCGTGCGGACCGGAGCCGACAAGAAGATCACCGTCACCGTCCCGGCCCACTCGGCGATCGTCCTCAAGGCGGCCGGACCCCTCGCCCGGCCCGCCACCGCGCCCACCATCACCCTGAAGGCGCCCGAGGCCGGAGCCACCGGCACCGTCGAGCTCACCGCCGACGTCGACGGCGGCGGCCTCAACCGGGTCGTCTTCGCCGCCCAGACGGGCAACGGCGCCTGGCGGACCCTCGGCTCCGCCGACCACGCCCCCTACAAGGTCACCCACACCATCGGCGAGGACGTGCCGGCCGGCACCGCCCTGCGCTACAAGGCCGTGGTGATCGACTCGGCCGGGCGCACCGACAGCGCCATGGCCGCCTCCACCACCGGCACCCCGCCCGTGGAGACCCCGCCCACCGCGTCCGCCCGTGACTACGCGATCGTCCACTACAAGCGCGCCGACGGGAACTACGACGACTGGGGCCTGTACGCCTGGGGCGACCTCGCCGAGGGCGAGGCAACCGAGTGGCCGAAGAGCCACCCCTTCGCCGGCCGGGACGCCTACGGCGCCTTCGCCTGGGTCAAGCTCAAGCCCGGCGCCTCCGACGTCGGCTTCCTGGTGATCGACAAGGACGGCAACAAGGACGTCGCCGCCGACCGCACCATCGACGTCACCCAGCACGGCGAGATCTGGATCGAGCAGGGCAAGGAGACCGTCACCACCGAACGGCCCGGCTACCCCGAACAGGACAGGAGCAAGGCCGTCCTGCACTACCACCGCGCGGACGGCGACTACGACGGCTGGGGCCTGCACGTGTGGGCCGGCGCCGCGAACCCCACCGACTGGGCGAAGCCCCTTGAACCGGTGAAGACTGACTCCTATGGCGCGGTCTTCGAGGTGCCGCTCGCCGAGGGTGCCACCAGCCTCAGCTACATCGTCCACAAGGGCGACGAGAAGGACCTGCCCACCGACCAGGCCCTCGACCTCACGGCCAGCGGTCACGAGGTGTGGCTGTTGAACGGCCAGGAGACGTACCTGCTGCCGCAGGCCGCCGGGTCCTCGGCAGCCCTCGACCTGACCACCTCCAAGGCGGTCTGGATCGACCGCGACACCGTGGTCTGGAACGGCTCCGACGGCGCCGCCTCCACCCAGCTGCTCGCCTCCCGCACCGGCTCCATCAAGGTGCAGGACGGCATCCTGACCGACACCGACGCACGCTGGCTGCGGCTGCGCAAGACCGGCCTGACCGACGCCCAGAAGAAGAAGTTCCCGCACCTGAAGGACGGCACCGCCTGGTCCATCGACCCGCGCGACCGCGGCGCCGTGCGCGAGGCCCTGCGCGGCCAGGTCGTCGCCACCCAGCGGACCGCCGACGGCGCCGTGCCGGCCGCGACCGGCGTGCAGATCGCCGGCGTCCTGGACGACCTGTACGCCGGCGACGCCACCAAGTCCCGGCTCGGCCCGGTGTTCCGGCACGGCCGGCCCACCCTGTCGGTGTGGGCGCCGACCGCACAGCAGGTGTCGCTGGAGATCGACGGCCGCACCGTGCGCATGAACCGCGACGACGACTCCGGCGTCTGGTCCGTCACCGGTCCCCGCTCCTGGAAGGGCAAGCCGTACCGGTACGCGGTGACCGTATGGGCGCCCGACGCGGGCCGGATCGTCACGAACAAGGTCACCGACCCCTACTCGGTCGCCCTGACCACCGACTCCGAGCGCAGCCTCGCCGTCGACCTGGCCGACACGTCCCTCAAGCCGCGCGGCTGGGACGGCTACGCCAAGCCGAAGGCCGTGCCGCTGAAGGACGCCCAGATCCAGGAGCTGCACATCCGCGACTTCTCCGTCGCCGACCGCACGGCGAAGCACCGCGGCACCTACCTCGCCTTCACCGACAAGGACAGCGACGGCAGCAAGCACCTGCGCAAGCTGGCCAAGGCCGGCACCTCGTACGTGCACCTGCTGCCCGCCTTCGACATCGCCACCATCCCCGAGCGCAAGTCCGACCAGGCGGTGCCCGGCTGCGACCTGGCCTCCTACCCGGCCGACAGCGACAAGCAGCAGGAATGCGTCGCGAAGACCGCCGCCAAGGACGCCTACAACTGGGGCTACGACCCGTACCACTACACGGTCCCCGAGGGTTCCTACGCCACCGACCCGGACGGCACCGCCCGCACGGTGGAGTTCCGCAAGATGGTCAAGGCGCTCAACGAGGACGGCCTGCGCGTGGTGATGGACGTGGTCTACAACCACACCGCCGCCCACGGCCAGGCGAAGACCTCCGTGCTCGACCGGATCGTGCCCGGCTACTACCAGCGGCTGCTCGCCGACGGCACCGTCGCCAACAGCACCTGCTGCTCCAACACGGCGCCCGAGAACGCGATGATGGGCAAGCTGGTCGTCGACTCCGTGGTCACCTGGGCCAAGGAGTACAAGGTCGACGGCTTCCGCTTCGACCTCATGGGCCACCACCCCAAGGCCAACATGCTCGCCGTCCGCAAGGCCCTCGACGCGCTCACCCTGGAGAAGGACGGCGTCGACGGCAAGAAGATCATCCTGTACGGGGAGGGCTGGAACTTCGGCGAGATCGCCGACGACGCCCGCTTCGAGCAGGCCACCCAGAAGAACATGGCCGGCACCGGCATCGCCACCTTCTCCGACCGGGCCCGTGACGCCGTGCGCGGCGGCGGACCCTTCGACGAGGACCCCGGCGTGCAGGGCTTCGCCTCCGGCCTCTACACCGACCCCAACTCCTCGAAGAGCAACGGCACCGAGGCCGAGCAGAAGGCCAGGCTGCTGCACTACCAGGACCTCATCAAGGTGGGCCTGAGCGGCAACCTCGCCGACTACACCTTCACCGACACCAGCGGCAAGCGGGTCAAGGGCTCCCAGGTCGACTACAACGGCTCACCCGCCGGCTACGCGGCCGCACCCGGCGACGCCCTCGCCTACGCCGACGCGCACGACAACGAGTCCCTGTTCGACGCGCTCGCCTTCAAGCTGCCGAAGGACACCCCGGCCGCGGACCGGGCGCGCATGCAGGTCCTCGCCATGGCGACCGCCACCCTCTCGCAGGGCCCGGCGCTCTCCCAGGCGGGCACCGACCTGCTGCGCTCCAAGTCCCTGGACCGCAACTCCTACGACAGCGGCGACTGGTTCAACGCCATCCACTGGAACTGCGCCGACGGCAACGGCTTCGGCCGCGGGCTGCCGCCGGCCGCCGACAACAAGGACAAGTGGCCGTACGCCAAGCCGCTGCTCGGTGTGATCAAGGCCGGCTGCCCGCAGATCGAGGGGGCCTCGGCCGCCTACCGGGACCTGCTGAGGATCCGCGCCACCGAGAAGGTGTTCTCCCTGGACACGGCCGAGCAGGTGCAGTCCCGCCTGTCCTTCCCGCTCTCCGGCAAGGACGAGACGCCCGGCGTGATCACCATGCAGCTCGGTGACCTGGTGATCGTCTTCAACGCCACCCCCGAGCGGCAGGAGCAGCGCGTCGCCTCCCTCGCCGGGACGGGCTACCGCCTGCACCCGGTGCAGGCGGCGGGCGGCGACGCGGTGGTGAAGACCTCGTCCTACGCGAAGGACACGGGCACCTTCACCGTCCCGGCCCGCACGGTCGCGGTGTTCACCCGCTGACCAACCGCTGAGCTGCGGCTAGGGCCGGTCTTTCGGATCTTGTCGCGTCCGGTGGCGGTGCTCTTTCAGCCGGCCCGAGCGGGGTCTGGTGCGTGCAGCTGCAAGGCGGAGGAGGGCGGCGACGCGATGGGGGTCCCTCCCGCGCGAGCGCAGCCGAGCGTGGGGGAGTCGCCAACCGACGACAACGCCGCAGATGCGCGTGCCAGACCCCGCGACCCGCGGCAAGATTCGACAGGCCCTAGGGTGAGCCCTCCTGACACCGAACAGGAGGGCTCATGCCGCAGATCACCGTGGACTACTCCGAGCAGCTCGCGGACGGATTCGACCGCAGGGCGTTCGCCCGCGAGCTGCACGGCGCGGTGGGCGAGATCGCGTCCGCGTCGCCGTCGTCGTGCAAGACGCGCTTCCGGCGCGTCGAGGAGGCCGTGGCCGGCTCGGAGACCGAGGGGCACGCGGTGGTCCATGTGCAGATCGGCCTGTTCCCCGGGCGCACCGAGGAGACCAAGGCACGGCTCACCGAGACCGCGCTGGAGCTGCTGCGCCGGCATCTCAAGCAGCCGGCCGGGCTGATCCTGCACGCCTCCGCCGAGATCCGGGAGATGGAGGCCGCCTCCTACCGGAAGTCCGACAGCGAGTAGGCCTGTCCTCCACATCTCGACGAAAGACAGGCCCTGGGCTCACAGCAGGTCGCGGCGGCCGAGCCACGGCGGCACCACCGGCACCCCGTCCTCGTCCCGCTGGGCGAGCTGCTCCGGCGTGGGACGCGGAGGGGCCGGCGGCGGCTCTTCGGCGACGGGATCCGGTTCTTCGACGGCGGGTTCCGGTCCGGGGGCCGGTGCCGCGGAGTCCTCCAGCAGTTCCGCCACGCTGAACCGGGTGAGGAACGAGCTCCACGCCCCGTCGACGATGAGCAGGAACCCGTCGTGGCTCCTCAGCAGGCGGCGCCGCTTGTGGTGGAACGGGTGGGTGGGCACATGCTCGCGCGCCCGCCGCTCCAGCTCCGCGAGCGCCTCCTCACGCGTCCCCTCGACCAGCGCCACCACCTGGGCCTCGGTGCGCTTGCGCTCGGCGGCGCCCACGGTCGTCTCGACGACCAGACCCCATGTCGTCGTAGCGGTCACGACGAGGCGAGCGTCAGCAGCCGGGCCGCGAGATCGGCGAACGGGCCGTCGCCCGGCTCGTCCTTGAGCAGGGTGCGCAGCAGCGTGCTCAGTTCCTCGTCGTGCGTGGCGGCGACCGCGGCCAGCGCCGCGAAGTCGTGCACCAGCTGTGCCTCCAGCTCGCCGCGCGGAATGCGCTTGCCCTCCAGCCAGATCAGCGCCGTCGACTCCACCAGTGAGATCCACGAGCGGATCACCAGCTCCAGCCGCGGCGGCGCCTCGCCCACCACCCCCATGTGCGACAGCATGTTGTCGTACGCGGCCTGGCGCACCGAGTCGATGAGGGCGTTGGTGGTGGAGGAGCCGACCGCCGGACCGCCGCGCATCAGGGCGGAGAAGCCGGGGCCGTGGTCCTCCACGAAGTCGAAGAAGCGCCCCATCACCCGCAGCAGCCGCGCTCCCAGCGGGCCCTCGTGCGGTTCGGCGAACCGGGACGCCAGATCGTCGGAGGCACGCTGCAAGGCGGCCTCGTACAGGCTGAGTTTGCCGGGGAAGTAGTGATAGACCAGCGGGCGCGAGATACCGGCCGCCGACGCTATCTCGTCGATGGAGACGTCGTCGGGCGAACGGCGGCTGAACAGTTCGAGGGCGACACCGATCAACTGCTGGCGGCGCTCCTCGACTCCCATCCTGCGGCGTACCCCGGTGCTCATGCGAACACCTTACCGATCGATTCCGGACTCGAACGTCCTGGAGCGGCCACCGGTGTTCACCGTCAGCGCAGGCCGCGGACCGAGTCGCCGCCCTCGAGGGTGGCGCTGAGGTCGGCCTGGGAGCCCCGCCGCGCCTTCGCGGTCAGCATCCGGCCCTCCGCGGACGCCTCGATGCCGCCGGTCGCCCTCACCGACGTCGTGCCGGGGCTGCCGGCCGCCAGCAGGTACCAGGAGCCCTTGGAGGACTTCCACAGCACCCCGGCCAGCACCTCCGGTTTGCGCGGCCCGCAGGCCGGCACGTT
Source organism: Streptomyces thermospinosisporus (assembly GCF_039526425.1). Lineage (NCBI taxonomy): Bacteria > Bacillati > Actinomycetota > Actinomycetes > Kitasatosporales > Streptomycetaceae > Streptomyces > Streptomyces thermospinosisporus. The sequence continues at coordinate 31,608 of NZ_BAAAIZ010000040.1, read as the reverse complement.
CTCCGCCCGGGCCGCCACGGCACCGAACCGCCCGCCGGGCGTGTGGAACTGGGCCAGCACCCGCGCCCCCTCGCCCCGCCAGGTCTCCGCCCGCGTGCACAGCCAGGTCGCCTCGTTGTCGGTGTGCGGCAGCGGCTGGTGCGCATACGCCCAGGCGTTGACGCTGCGCACTCCGGCCGAGCGCAGCAGGCCCAGCGAGCAGGCGTACGGCGCCCAGGTGCGCAGCGCCTGCGCGCGGGAGGCCTCGGCCGGTTCGCCGGGCGGCCCGGCCGTCAGACGCGCCGGCACCAGCTCGCCCAGGTCCGTCACCAGCCGGGTGCCGGTGCCGTCGGTCAGCTGCAGCACGTTCCACGAGGTGCAGCCGTCCCTGCGCAGGGTCGGGCTCGCCAGCGGTGCCGTCACCCCGTCGGTCAGCTCCAGGTCCATCACGCCGCCGCCCGGCGAGCGCAGGTCCCGCTCACCGGCCTTGCGCACCCAGGGGGCGGTCAGATAGCGGACGTTGCCGTCGGTTCGGCTCAGCACCACTGCGCCCGCCTCGGCCCGGCCGGCACCGTCGACCCGGGCGAAGTCGAGGGCGGCACCCCGGGTGCCCTCGCGCGGCTCGGCGTAGCGCACGATGCGCAGGCCGTCGTGGAGGATCACCACCCGGGAGTCGTCCACCGTCCCCGCGTACAGCAGCTGGGGCGGCCCGGCCGGCCCGCCGGTCGGGGTGCCCGGGGTCTGCGAGACCTTCACCGTGTCGCCGGGCCGGGCCCACACGGCGAGTGCGCGGCGCAGCAGGGCCTCGTCACGGACGAGGGCGCCGCGCGCGGGCCACACCGAGAAGTCGGTGCGCGCGGAGGTCTTCCAGGCGGCGGGGGAGACCCGGGTGAGCCTGCCCGGGTCCAGCGCGGCCTGCGCGGCCGGGTTCTGCGCGTACGGCGGCGCCGCGGCCCCGTCCGGCCCCCAGCCGTCGCCGGGCAGCGCCAGCAGCATGCCGCACACGGCGAGGGCGGCGCCCGCGGCCAGCGCGACCTTCAGATGCCGGCGGCGGCGCATCAGATCGGTGGGGCGCGCCTGCAGCGAACAGGGGTCGAACTCGCTGGACTCCAGCAGCCCGTACTCGGCGGGCACCGAGTCCGCCTCGGCCAGCGCGGCGTCCGGGTCGTCGACCCCCGCCTCGCCGAGCACCTTGCGCACCTCGCCGTCCGGCAGCCGGTCCAGGCCGCGCAGCGCGTAGGCGGCACGGCCGGCACCGGACAGCGCGGACAGCTTCTGGTCCAGGGCGAGTTCATCGGCGCCGCCCGGCCGCGGGAACAGCTTCAGCCCCCACACCTGCGGCAGCAGCGGCGGCAGCTGCGCCCGCTTGGGCCACGCCTTGCGCTTCAGCGGCAGGCCCGCCTCCAGCGCCGCACGCACCACCTGCAGGCGGACCAGGGCGTACCCCGGGTCGCTGCCGGGGCCCGCCGACTGGGCGGGGATCACCGGCGCGGGCGCCTGCCCGCGCGGCAGCGCGCGCTGGGTCAGGGCGTGCGCGGTCAGCACCCGTCTGCTGCGCCCGAGCGCCGGCGGCAGCACCAGATACACGAGCCGCACGAGCCGCGGGTAGTGCTCGATGAGTGCGGCTTCGGCCTGCTCCACATCGACCACCGGGCCGGTGGGGGATTCGGGATCGGAGGGGCGCTGGGCGACATCCTGTGACTGCACGTTCAGCAGAACGAGCGAATGCACGGATGGTCACCTGACCCGGCCCGTCACACCCCGTACGGCGCAACGAGCCCGCGTGCGTGGCATTTGAGTGCTCGGACCGTCTCAGCCGTATGAGAGGCGAGGGCCCCCTCGCCGGGGCTCCGTGCGGCTTGTCGCCGATGGACCTTAAGGACCGGAGGAACACATGAAGCTGACCCGACCGATGCTCGCGCTGAGCGGCGCGGCGGCGATCCTGGCGCTGGCCGGCTGCGGATCCGGCGGCGACGGCGAGGCGGCGCCTCCGAAAGAGGTGACCGGCAGCCTGGAGCACATCGCGGCCGAGGCCAAGTGCAAGCCGAACATGCAGACCGACGCCGACACCATCCGCCAGGCGATCTGCAAGCGGGGCGAGCAGAAGTACATCCTCGCCACCTTCTCCACCGACCGCGGTCAGCGCGAGTGGCTGAACGGTGCCAAGGACTACGGCGGTTACTACCTCGTCGGCCGCAAGTGGGTGGCCGTGGGCGAGGAGAGGACGGTGGAGGAACTGCGGTCCGTGCTCGGCGGGACGCTCGAGGAGGGCTCCGAGCACATGAACCCCGGCGGCAGCCACAACAAGGGCGGCAACGGCGGGGGCGGCGGCCACGGCAGCGGTGGTCATCACGGCTGACCCCGGGAGATCCGCTCGCAGCCAGGGGCAACCAGGGGCAACGAGAGCCACCAGGGGCAAACGAGAAGAGCCGGTGGCGGGATTCCCGCCACCGGCTCTCCTGTGCCTCCTACCGGGTCTGGACTACTGGCAGTCCCTGCCGCTGTTGATGCAGTCGACCATCTCGTTCATCAGGTCCTCGTCGAAGAAGTTGATGAAGTCGTTGTGGTCGGTGATCGGCTTGTGCAGCTGGTCCGGGAAGGAGTCGAGCGCGTACGCGTTCTGCACCTGCCCGTTCACGATCTGCGGGGCCGGGATGTCGTAGACCAGCCGGACCTGCAGCTGGGGGATGGCCTGGAAGCCGTTCGGGCAGCTGCCGTCCGCCTCGACGAAGTCCACGTGCGTGCGGTGGTTGGCGCTGTCGATGTTCTGGCCGTCCCAGCAGCTCTGGAAGAAGGACGTCCGCACCACGGAGCTGCCCTCGGGGCAGATCGGGTACTTGTCGGTCACCACGCGGTCCTCGAAGCCGGTGCAGCTCCAGTTCGTGTTGGCGTTGTTCAGGCCGTTCACGAAGGACTTGGCGTCACCGGTGATGATGCGCAGGGCCCGCGGCATCGCCACGACGTCGCTCGTCTTGTTGCCGACGAACTTCAGCTCCGCCTGGGACGGCGCGACGATCTGGCCGACGTTGCCGTCCTGACCGCCACCGGGCTGGTTGGCGTCGATGTCGTCCTGGCCGTTCTGCAGACGGATCACCGGCCAGTAGTAGGTCGACTTGTCGCCCTGGTTCTCACAGGACGTCTCGCCGTTGGCCAGGTCCTCGTCGCTGGCGAACGCGTTGTTGTTCTGGTTGCCGACGTAGTCGTGCTGGTGCTGCGCACCGTTGGACACGCCGGGCGCGACGATCACGTTGTCCGAGTTGCGGTTCTCGTTCTCGTTGGTGCCGCAGTTGGTGGTGAAGGTTCCGGTCGAACCGGTGTCACCGTTGGCGGGAAGGCCGTTGCCGTTCACGCCCTGCGGGCCGCCGTTGGGCTGGACGTCCTCGATGTTGATGAAGTCGTCCGCGACCGGGCCGTTGCCCGCCTGGCCGCCGTTGCCGCCCTGACCGTTGTCCTGGCCGCCGCCTCCCTGGTTCTGGCCTCCGTCCTGGTTCTGACCGTCCTGGTTCTGGCCGCCGTCCTGGTTCTGCCCGTCGTTGTTGTTCTGGTCCTGGCCGCCGTTGTTGATGTCCGCCGGGACGCCCTCGCACCTGGCGAAGCCGCCGAGGTTGCGCGGTGCCTGGCCGCCCGCACGGTTGATGGCGGTGCGGATGCGGTCGAGGGTGGCCGCCCGCTTGGACTTCAGCGGCCCCAGGATGGAGTTGCTGACGTAGTCCGGGTCCCCCGCCTGAGCCTGCCGCGTCTCAGCCAGTCGCTTGTAGGCGGCGGTGACCTGCTGGTCGAGCTGTGCCAGCTCCCGGGCGACTCCCCTGCGCGCGTTGCGCGGGACCTTGGTGAGCCTCTGGCCGACGTCCGGACAGTTGATCGTCGCGATCTGTGCCGCACTTGACCGTGTCCGGTTGTCGGACCCGCTCTTCTCGTGCGCCGAGGCGTAGAAGTTCGCCCAGATCAGCCCGCCCCCACCGAGCGCTAGGGCCGCCGATGCGGCTATGGCCTTGGTGGCCAGCGGCGTACGGCGTTTTCTTGTGTTGCGTCCCATGGAACTCCTCTGACTTCCTTGCGGGGCATCCCATTGCGGGGCATCGAGGCGCCCGACAGGAGTGAAGCGGCTCCCTTGAGTACGCAAGCCGCACCACGGGTGTTCACCCGTCCCGCGAATTGCAGAGAAGTTCGTATGGTCTCGGGGGTTTCAACAGGCCCTGAAACACCGGGAGTTGCTGATCCCGCACAGGGGGTGGATCTCAGCGTCCGGTTTCACCGTCCGTGGTCGGGATACGCGGGAACCACCGGCACGCGCGGGTTGCCTCCCGTACGGGAGCGCACGGCCCGGTTTCGTGGCGATGCCGGTGGTGTGCCGGTCGATGGTCCGATTCGTTCCGGCACCGGCGGCCGAGTGCGGGCCGGGTGCCGGCCGAGTGCGGGCCGGGTGCCGGCCGAGCGCGGGTCGGGGAAAAGCCGGCGGGCTGATCGGGTCCGTCGGCGGGCCTACGCCCCCTACGCCCCGGAGGCCGCCAGTACCTTCGCCTCCACCTCCGGGTCCAGCCCCACGGCCGGCCGGTCCGGCCGCCGCGGGGGCGTGCCGCCGATGCTCCGCAGCCACGCCCAGGTGTCGGCCACCGTCTCCCGGACCGGCCGGCAGCGCAGCCCCGCCCCGACCGCGCGGGACACATCCGCGGAGTACAGGGCGCGGTACCCCTCGCTGCCCGGCGGCACCCACATCGGCATCTGGGTCCACGGCTCGATCCCGGCGTCCAGGATCACCCGCGGGTCCGCCCAGCGCAGCTCGGCCACGCCGCCGGTGATCTCCGTGCACACCTGGAGCAACTCGCCCATGGTGGTGTGCCCCTGCGGGGACATCAGGTTGTACGGGCCGCTCAGCCCCTGCTCGGCCGCGCCGAGGATCCACTCGGCGAGGTCGCGCACGTCGACGTACTGCAGCGGCAGGTCCCGCGGCCCCGGGGCGAGGACCGGGCCGCCGCGCGCCGTCCGGTTCAGCCACCAGGGCAGCCGGCCGATGTTGTCGTGCCGGCCGAGGATCAGCCCGGCCCGCACCAGCACGGAACGGTCCTCGCCGAAGGCGTCGACCGCCGCCAGCTCGCCGCCGCGCTTGTCGCGGGCGTAGTCGGTCTGCCCGGCGTCCGGGGAGGCACCCTCCACCACCGGGGCCTCCTCGGTGTACCCGGAGGGCGGTGCCCAGGCGTACACCGAGCAGCTCGACACATACACGTACCGCCCGGCGCGCCCGCGCAGCAGCCGCGCCGTGTCCCGCACCGCGCGCGGCGCCCAGGACCAGGTGTCGACGACGACGTCCCAGGTGCCCGGTTCCTCGTCGAGCGCGGCGAGCCCGTCCACCTCGGTGCGGTCGCCCAGCAGTTCCCGGGCGCCCGGCGGCGCCGGGTGCCGCCCCCGGTGGAAGACGGTCACCTCCCAGTCCCGCCCGAGGGCCGCCGCCACGACGGCCCGTCCCACGAACTCCGTGCCCCCCAGCATCAGCAGTCTCATGCCGGTGACTCTGCCCGCTCGGGCGGGGCGGGGGAACGGGAATCTGCTGTCGGCAGATGATCCGAGGGAGACCCCGAGAGACCCCGAGAGGCCCCGAGTGACCCCCGAGTGACCCCGAGAGGCCCCGAGAGGCCCCGAGAGGCCCGGGAGAGACCCGGAGAGACCGGGGGAGGGCGTCAGCGGCCGGCCGGAGGGACGTACTTGTAGCCGACGCGGCGCACGGTGTGGATCGTGCCCCGGTAGCGCGGGCCCAGCTTGCGGCGCAGCCGGGCGATGTGCACGTCGACGGTGCGGCCGTCACCGACGTGGCCGTAGCCCCAGACGGTGCCGACCAGCTGGTCGCGGGTGTGCACCCGGCCCGGATGCGCGACCAGGTGCGCCAGCAGCTCGAACTCCAGGTAGGTGAGGTCGAGTTGGCGCCCGTCGACCTCGGCGGTGCGCTGCACGGTGTCGATGCGGATCAGGGGGTCCTCGACCGTGCCGGTGCCGGCCGCGGTGGCGTTCTCCGCGCCCGCGCCGGCTGCGGAGCGGCCTGGTGCAGTGCTCTGCGGCCCTGTGGCGGCCCGGGGTCCCGCGGCGGCGAGCAGCGGGGGCTGCTGGTCGGCCGGGAAGAGCACCAGGTAGCCGACCATCGGCGGCTGCCCCGGCAGGGTGGGCAGGGCGTGCTGCGGTGCGGGCAGCCAGGTGGCGCCCGGCGGCAGGAGGTCCGCCACACTCACCGGCTCGTCCGGGCTGACGGCTCGCAGCCGGTGCCGGGGGCCGTGTCCGGCCGGGGTGGTGACGCGGGCGAGAGAGGCGGTGGACAGGGAACGAGTGGTCGCCATGAGAGGTCAGCTCTTTTCGCGCGAGAGAACGACGAGGGATGGACGTCGGTGCGCGCGGGCCGTAAGACCGCCGGGGTACGGCGTGAGGGGAACCGGGTGAACGGTGTCAGCGGGCCTGCGCGATGCTCGCGCGGCAACACACCCGGTCGAAGTCGTCGTGCTGACGGGAAGGCCAGAAGGGCTCGAGGTCATGGCGACCTGTCGCGAGATTCTTCTGGAAGCTGGCCATGGCCCCATTGAAGCAGACTTGGCTCCGCCGCAGGAGTCCTCTCTCACCCACTGGACGCCCCGGCCGTCCGCAACTGGCCTGTGCCGCCTCAGCCCACGAGCCGTTTGCGCCAGTCCAGCGGCTCGACGGTGATGGCCCGGTCGGGGCTGCCGTCCCACGTGGTGGACAGCCCGGCGGCGTGCAGCGCCGCCACCACCTCGCGCCCGACGGCCGCCGTGGTGTCCGCCGAGCCGTCGAACCCGCCGTAGTACAGCGACAGTCCGCCGCCCGCCGCCGCGCTCTCGGTGCCCTGCTGGTGGAAGAACACGAAACCGCGCGCCTCCGGGCGCTCGGCGCCCATCTCGCTCAGCCCGCAGCCACGGCAGCAGCTGAAGTTCTCCCGGGCGGTGATGCCGCCGGCGTCCAGGGCCCGGAACGCCCGGGTCAGCCGCTCGGGGTCGGTGACGCCTTCCCAGGTCCGCTGCTCGGCGATCCGCGCCAGCCACAGCCGGTCGACCAGCTGCCGGGCCTGCGCCCGCGTCAGCGGCTCCCACGCGCTGCCGACCAGATGATCCTCGGCGGCCTCCACCAGCTCCGCCCGGGTGTCGTAGCCGCAGTGCAGCCGCTGCCGCACCAACTCCTCGACCACCTCGAGCGCCTCCCGCGGCGGCTCGGGAACCTCCTCCTCGGGACCCAGCTCCACCGGCGTCCACCCCACGCCCGCGTCCCAGCCGGGCTCCTGGCGCGCCCAGCCCGTCAGCAGGTCCGCCACCCGGCCGGCGTCCGGGAGATCCGTGCCGAAGAGCCCGTCGGCGCCGAGCCGGTGCTCCAGACGGTAGTCCCCGCCGGATTCGTGCCACACCTGCGCGAACACGTCCGGCAGGTCCGGTATCCGCTGCAGGACCAGCCAGCGGTCGCCCGGGCCGCCGAGCCCGTGCACCAGCTGCCGCAGCCGCTCGGCCGTGACCCGTGTGTACGTACGCCCGTTCTCCGCCTCGGCCTTGACCGCCAGGCCCTTGTCGGTCTCCATGGCCCCACGATGGCACGCCCCACTGACAACGCGAGGGGGCGCCCACCGGACCGGGTGGGCGCCTCCTTCGGGCGTGCGGCGCGGATCAGACCTGGCCGGCCTTCTCCAGCGCGGTGCAGCAGGTGTCGACCAGCAGACGGGTCACCACGTACGGGTCGACGTTGGCGTTCGGGCGGCGGTCCTCGATGTAGCCCTTGCCGTCCTTCTCGACCTGCCACGGGATGCGGACCGAGGCGCCGCGGTCGGAGACGCCGTAGGAGAACTTGTCCCACGGGGCGGTCTCGTGCAGGCCGGTGAGGCGGTCGTCGATGCCGGCGCCGTAGTTCTTGACGTGGTCCAGCGGCTTGGAGCCGTCACCGAGCGCCTCGCACGCGGTGATGATCGCGTCGTAGGACTCGCGCATCGCCTTGGTGGAGAAGTTGGTGTGCGCGCCGGCGCCGTTCCAGTCGCCCTTGACCGGCTTGGGGTCGAGGGTGGCGGCGATGCCGTAGTCCTCGGCGGTGCGGTAGAGCAGCCAGCGGGCCACCCACAGCTGGTCGGCGACCTCCAGCGGGGCCAGCGGACCGACCTGGAACTCCCACTGGCCGGGCATGACCTCGGCGTTGATGCCGGAGATGCCCAGGCCTGCCTTGAGGCAGTTGTCCAGGTGGGCCTCGACGACGTCACGGCCGAAGATCTCGTCGGAGCCGACACCGCAGTAGTAGCCGCCCTGCGGGGCCGGGAAGCCGCCCTTGGGGAAGCCGAGCGGGTAGCCGTCCTTGAAGAAGGTGTACTCCTGCTCGATGCCGAAGACCGGCTCCTGCGCGGCGAACCGCTCGGCGACCTCGGCCAGCGCGGCACGGGTGTTGGTCTCGTGCGGCGTCATGTCCGTGTTGAGGACCTCGCACAGCACCAGGACGTCGTCGCCGCCGCGGATCGGGTCCGGGCAGACGAAGACCGGCTTGAGCACACAGTCCGAGGCGTGGCCCTTGGCCTGGTTGGTGGAGGAACCGTCGAAGCCCCAGATCGGCAGGTCCGCGCCCTTGGCGTCGTCGGACAGGATCTTGGTCTTGGAACGCAGCTTTGCCGTCGGCTCCGTGCCGTCGATCCAGATGTACTCAGCCTTGAAGCTCACGGTCCACATCCTTCGGGGGTGGGTCTGGGCGCTTGTGCGGGTGCGTTGGCGCTGCGGCACCGGGGCGCCACGCTCTCGATGCACCGCAGCCTGTCAACAGGCGATTTCCCGGCCATTGCCCATGTGTGAACCCCGTGTTACCTGAGCCTGCTGTGGGCGACCTCACTCTGTGAGCATGCCGAACGCCGGTGTGCCGCGCGCCCCCGGGCACGGCCGGACCGTGCGTTCGTACGGATGCTCGTCACGCCGTTCGTCCGCTTGTTCGTCCGGTCGTACGCAAAGAGCGGGCCCCGCCGCTCGTGGCCGTGAGCGGCGGGGCCCGCGTGGAGGCGGCGGCCGGAGCCGAGGCGTTGCCGACGAACGACGCCTCGCCCCCCGAACCGGGCCGCCGCCTCAGGGAACTCCTGACGACCCGGGCCTCACCCCACCTTCTCGATCACTGCCCGGCGGATCAGGAACTTGCCGGGCTCGCGGACCTGCTCGAACGCGGCGTTGTTGAGCAGCACACAGCTTCCGGAGACGGAGGTGACCTCCACCGTGGTGGACTTGTTGTTGTCCAGGTTGGTCACCTTCAGCTTGGTGCCCGCCGGGAACTGGTTGCTGGATGCGGCCGGGGCGCCGCCCTCGCCGGACAGCGTGACCGTGGATCCCTTGCAGACCTGCTCGCCGGCAGCGGCGCCACCGCCACCCGCCTGCTCACCGCCGGCCTGCTGGCCGCCGCCCGCCTGCTGGCCGCCGCCCGCCTGGTCGCCGCCGGCCTGGTCACCCTGCGCGGGCTGGGAGGGCGCCGCCGGCTGCCCGGCCTGGGAGCCCTGAGCCGACTCCCCAACCTGGCATCCGGACGCCTCCTGCTTGCGCTTGATCTCCTCGATGACCGCCTCGCGGTTGGCGATCCGCGCCTCGGACTGCGCATCCGGGTTGGCCCGCTGGGCCTCGATGAAGCGCTGGTTGTTGCCGAGCGCGGTGGCGAGGCCCTGACACACGGTCGAGTCCGCCGCCGACTTGGTGGTCGGCGTCTGCGCGGCGTTCGAGGTGTTCGCCATGACGAAGGCACCGCCACCCGCCACCGTGGCCGCGCTCAGCAGCAGCGCGAGCTTCTTCTTCGGGCCGAGAGTTCTCCTACGCGACATGCGCGCCTCCTGAAGAGGTAGGGGAGCGTACGCCGCTATGTACGAGATACCGAACGGAGTTACTCAGCGGTTGACCCAAGTCGCGGAAGTTACCTGCGTCACAGGCCAGTTGGCGGTGGCCCGGACGGGCCGGCCGGCGGTGGCGTGCCGGGGCCGGCCGGCCGGGCCGCCGTCACCGGGACAGCGCGTCCCGTACCGCCTCCTCCGTGCGGGCCACCACCGCCGTCCCGTCGTCCGCGGTGATGATCGGCCGCTGGATCAGCTTGGGGTGCTGCGCCAGCGCCGCGATCCACTTGTCGCGCGCCCCGGCGTCCCGCGGCCACTCCTTCAGACCCAGCTCCTTGGCCGTGGCCTCCTGGGTGCGGGTGATGTCCCACGGCTCCAGGCCCAGGCGCTGGAGCACCTCGCGGATCTCGTCCTCGCTCGGCACGTCCTCGAGGTACCGGCGGACGGTGTAGTCGGCGCCCTCGGCGTCGAGCAGGCTGAGGGCGCTGCGGCACTTGGAACAGGCGGGATTGATCCAGATCTCCATGCGGCCCACGGTACGCCCGCGGGCCCCGGGGAATCCCGGAGCCCGCCCTCCACATCCCCGGGCCCGCCGGATCCCGGAGCCCGCCTGCCACGTGCCGGGCCCGCCGGATCCCGGGCCGGCCGGTCGCCGCTACCCGAGGGCGGCGACCTTGTCCCGGTAGGTGCGGACCGGCACCGCGTCCTTGTAGGGCTCCAGCCTGCGCTCGAAGTCCCGTACGTACTCCACCGCGCGGACCGACCGCATCTCCGCCGCCTGCCCGGCCGCCTCGGCCGCCAGCTGGCAGGCCTGGTCGAGTTCGCCGAGGCCGAGGCGGGCGGTGGCGAGGACCACCCGGCAGAACAGCCGGCTGCGCGCGTACCCGGGCGCGCGCAGATGGAGCGAGCGCTCGGCGTGCTGGGCGGCCGCCCGGAACTGCTGCAGATCCCGGTGGCAGTGCCCGAACTCGTCGGCGAGCTGTGCCTCGTCGAAGAAGCGCGCCCAGTGCGGCACCTCGTCGCCGGGCCTGGCGCTCTCCAGGGCCCGCTCGGCGCGCACCAGCGCGGCCGTGCAGGCCCGCACCTCGCCCAGCACCCCGTGCCCGCGCGCCTCGGCCGCGTGCAGCAGTGCCTGCACCACGGGCGGCACGGAGCTGCCCGCGCCCTGCTGCGCCACCCGCGCCAGCTGCACCGCCTCCCGGCCGTGCCCGAGGTAGACGGCCTGCCGGCTCATGGAGACCAGTACATAGGCACCGAAGGCCCGGTCCCCGGCGGCCTGGGACAGCCGCAGCGCCTGCACGAAGTACCGCTGGGCGAGCCCGTGGGCGCCGATGTCGTACGACGTCCAGCCCGCCAGCCGGGTCAGGTCGGCGGCGGCGGCGAACAGCCGGCGGCCGATCTGCTCCCCGTAGGTGCCGCGCAGCATCGGCTCGCACTCGTGCTCCAGATAGCGCACCAGGGCCTGCCGGGCGTGGCCGCCGCCGTAGGCGTCGTCCAGGGTGCGGAACAGCTCGCCCACCGAGCGCAGCGCGGCGATGTCGCCGCCGGTGACCCGCTGGCCGGGGGCGCGCTCGGCCGCCTGGCGGCGCCGGGAGCCGAGGTCGGCCGGGGCGGAGGGGCGGGTGGCCGGGCGGCCCTGGGCCGGGATCCGGACCGGCGGCTCGGCGCGGGCCACCCGCTCGTCGGGGCGGCCGATCAGCCAGTCCCGGCTGGGGACGACGAGTCCGGCCGAGGTGAAGGCGATCTTGCGCAGCTCCGCGTGGCTGCCGGAGTCCTTGCGCCACAGCCCGCTGACGATGTCCACGGCCTCCTCGGGCGTCGCGGCGAACTCCAGGCCCGCGTAGACGGGGGTGCAGGAGTCCAGCCCGAGGTCCTGCGCGGTGAGGCGGCGCCCGAGGCGGCGGGTGAAGACTTCCGCGATGAGCGCCGGGGTGGTGCCGCGGGGCTGCTGCCCGCGCAGCCAGCGGGTGACGGAGGTCTTGTCGTATCTCAGGTCGAGCCCGTGTTCCAGACCGAGCTGGTCCACCCGACGGGCGAGTCCCGCGTTGGAGAACCCCGCTTCTGCGATGAGCGCGGCGAGCTGACGGTTGGGGGTGCGCTGCGCGGGTCGTTCCGTCATCTGCGGTGCGGTCTCCTGCCTTCCGGCGAACTGATATGCGTGATCTGATGTGGATCTGATGTGGATCTGATGTGCCCGTATTGCCGGTGAGCAGCCCTTATGGCGCCCCGGACGGCGCGAATGTAGCGGAGAGTGAGCAGCCGATCGCAGCGTTCGGGAGGCATTCATCCGATCGTGTGAGGATTGGCTCCTGAGGCTGACGGAGGACGTCCGGTCGCGCGGACGTACAGTGGCGTGGGTGCGTTTCGTGCCTTACGACTTGCAGGGAGGCGCTTGCCGTGAGTGAGCTGCGGTTCGTCCGGATGGGTTTCGGTGCCGAGGCCGTGGACTATCGGGTGGCCTGGGAGGAGCAGCGCCGGGTGCACGCCGCACGGTTCGCCGACGAGGTGCCCGACACGGTCATCCTCCTGGAGCACCAGCCCGTCTACACCGCGGGCCGGCGCACCGAGGACAGCGAGCGCCCGCTGGACGGCACCCCCGTCATCGACGTGGACCGCGGCGGCAAGATCACCTGGCACGGTCCGGGCCAGCTGGTGGGCTACCCCATCCAGAAGCTTCCCCGCCCCGTGGACGTGGTGGCCCATGTACGCCGCTTGGAGGAGGCGCTGATCCGCACCTGTGCGGAGTTCGGCCTGGAGACCACCCGGGTCGAGGGCCGCAGCGGCGTCTGGGTCCTCGGCGACCCGGTCGAGCAGCGCCGCGCCCTCGGCGGGCTCTCCCTGGACTTCGACCCGCGGCTGCACGACGAGGAGTTCGACCCGCGCCTCAACGGCCCGGAGTACGCCCCGTCCAACGCCGGCCAGCGCCGCGAGGACCGCAAGATCGCGGCCATCGGCATCCGGGTCGCCAAGGGCGTCACCATGCATGGATTCGCGCTGAACGTGAACCCGGACAACAAGTGGTTCGACAAGATCATCCCCTGCGGCATCCGTGACGCCGGGGTGGCCTCGCTCGCCGGCGAGCTGGGCCGGGACATCACCGTCGAGGAGGTCCTGCCGGTGGTCGAGCGGCATCTGCGGGACGTGCTGGAGAACGCGGAACTCAAGCCGAGGACGATCGAGAAGACACCGGCATAGATACGGTCCGCCCGGCGTTGACAGTGGGGCCAGCACTCACACCGGGCATGCAAATCCACGGGCGTACCCTGAAGGTCGCCGAAGAATCAATCGTTAGGGAGCCGGTCGTGTCCGCAGTCGCACCCGACGGACGCAAGATGCTGCGCCTGGAGGTCCGCAACAGCCAGACCCCCATCGAGCGCAAGCCCGAGTGGATCAAGACTCGGGCGAAAATGGGCCCCGAGTACTCCAAGATGCAGAACCTCGTCAAGAGCGAGGGCCTGCACACGGTCTGCCAGGAAGCCGGCTGTCCGAACATCTACGAGTGCTGGGAGGACCGCGAGGCGACCTTCCTCATCGGCGGCGACCAGTGCACCCGGCGCTGCGACTTCTGCCAGATCGACACCGGCAAGCCCCAGGCGCTCGACCGCGACGAGCCGCGCCGGGTGGGCGAGTCCGTGGTCACCATGGACCTGAACTACGCCACCATCACCGGCGTCGCCCGCGACGACCTGGAGGACGGCGGCGCCTGGCTGTACGCCGAGACCGTGCGCCAGATCCACCAGCAGACCGCCGGCCGCGAGGGCGGCCGCACCAAGGTCGAGCTGCTCGCCCCCGACTTCAACGCGGTCCCCGAGCAGCTGGAGGAGGTCTTCTCCTCCCGCCCTGAGGTGTTCGCCCACAACGTGGAGACGGTGCCGCGGATCTTCAAGCGGATCCGCCCCGGCTTCCGCTACGAGCGCTCCCTCGAGGTCATCACCAAGGCCCGCGACTACGGCCTGGTCACCAAGTCGAACCTGATCCTCGGCATGGGCGAGACCCGCGAGGAGGTCAGTGAGACGCTGAAGCAGCTGCACGACGCCGGCTGCGAGCTGGTCACCATCACCCAGTACCTGCGCCCGTCCGTCCGGCACCACCCGGTGGAGCGCTGGGTGAAGCCCCACGAGTTCGTGGAGCTGAAGGAGGAGGCCGAGGAGATCGGCTTCTCCGGCGTGATGTCCGGCCCGCTGGTGCGCTCCTCGTACCGCGCCGGGCGCCTGTACCAGATGGCCGTGGAGAAGCGGGGCAGCTACATCGCCGCCCAGGCGGTCTGACGCAGGGAACGGACCTTCGCGGATCAAACCTGTGCAGGCCCGATCCGCGTGTGAATTCGCGCACAAGATCCTACTCGCTGGTAATGGCCGAGAAGCGCGGCCCCGACCGTCCTCGCAGATGAGGGCACCGGTCGGGGCCGCGCCGGCGTTCCGGGCCTGCGTACCAGGGCTTCATGGGCGTTTGACCACCCGGTCACGCCCTGGTAACACCAATCAGTGACAGTAAAATCACAGCACGTGCACCCCGTGTGTCACCCGGAGCCTTACCGAGGGGGGACCTCCACCATGCAGGCCGCGCCTGTCCGCGCCACCGCCATACCGTCCTTCACCACCGCGCTGCGGGCCGTGGAGTCGCTGCTGATGAGCGGCGGCCAGCGCACCGCCCGTCGCAATGCCTGGACCTCCGTGCTGGAGGACCGCCGCCGCGCCAAGGACCGGGTGGAGGCACAGCGCGTCCTCGAGCAGTCCCGGTCCGCCCGCCGCTGAGTCCGCCGGCGGAGCCACGTAGACTTCGTGGCATGGCGAGGAAGGAAACTGCAGCGGACGCTGCGAACCCCGGGCGACTGAAGCAGATCGCCCTGACCTACAAGATGACCCGCAGGGCCGACAAGAAGATCGGTCTTGTACTCGCGGCTGTCGGAATCGTCACCTTCGGTGTCTTCCTCGCGATCGGTTTCTTGATCGGTCACCCCATCTATCTCGGCATCCTCGGCTTCCTGCTCGCCTTCCTCGCGACGGCGATCGTATTCGGACGCCGCGCCGAGCGAGCGGCCTTCGGGCAGATGGAGGGACAGCCGGGCGCAGCGGCGGCCGTGCTCGACAACATCGGGCGGGGCTGGACCACCACCCCCGCGGTCGCGATGAACCGCAACCAGGACGTGGTGCACCGCGCGGTCGGCAAGGCCGGCATCGTGCTGGTCGCGGAGGGCAACCCGAACCGGGTGAAGAGCCTGCTCGCCGCCGAGAAGAAGCGGATGAACCGCATCGTCGCCGACGTCCCGGTGCACGACATCATCGTGGGCACGGGCGAGGGCCAGGTGGAGCTGAAGAAGCTGCGCACCACCATGGTCAAGCTGCCCCGTGTCCTCACCGGCCCGCAGGTGACCGCGACCAACGACCGGCTGCGCGCCCTGGGCGACCTGATGAGCAACATGCCGCTGCCCAAGGGGCCGATGCCGAAGGGGATGAAGCTGCCGAAGGGCGGCCCGAAGATGCGCTGAGCCGCATCCCGGCCCGGCCGGCAGACCGTCGGCCCGTACGACGCACCCATACGGTGGGGCGCCCGGAGAGATCCGGGCGCCCCACCGTCGTATGGGAAGTCGTATGGGAAGTCCTCTAGCCGTAGCCGGCCGCGTGGAAGTGAGTGCCTCCGGCTCAGAGCCGGATCTCGACCGTGCCCGCGAGCCGGTCGTGCAGGCCGCGGCCGTCGCGGTCCCAGATCAGGGCCGGGACCGCC
Source organism: Streptomyces thermospinosisporus (assembly GCF_039526425.1). NCBI lineage: Bacteria > Bacillati > Actinomycetota > Actinomycetes > Kitasatosporales > Streptomycetaceae > Streptomyces > Streptomyces thermospinosisporus. The sequence goes on along the minus strand of NZ_BAAAIZ010000040.1, from coordinate 16,094 downwards.
AGGCACAGCAGCACCGAGCGGAGCAGGGCGCGGCCCGGGTGGACCTGGCCGGTGCCGACCTGGACGACCCGCAGACCGAACAGGCGCTTGCCCGGCGTGAAGCCCAGCGTGCCCACGGTCAGGATGCTGAGCACCAGGAAGATCAGCAGCGCCCAGTTGCCGGTCGCCTGCCCGTAGCCGTCGGTGATCAGACCGTATGCGATCAAGACGCACAGGGACCAGTCCACAGCCAGGGCACCGAGCCTGCGGCCCGGCCGGGCGATCGACCCCGGTCCCGACTCCGGCAGCCCCAGCTGCTCGCCCCGGTAGCCCAAGTCGGCACCGGCGGCCTCCATGGCCGAGCGCGGGCCGGAGAGCCATGATCCGATTGCTTGCCTGTTGTCCACCCGTCCACGGTACTGCGCCCGGATATGACCGGGGTACGCCGGGGTGCGTCGGAGCTACCGTGAGAGATGCGCCGGTTAACTTGTGCGAAACAAATGGGTCACGCCCGAGAAATCACCCGTCCCTAGGGTCGAGCGCAGCGTGTGCCACCCGCACTGGCCGCACCAACGATCTACCACCCCGGCGCAGCGGTCGGGAGTAGGAGGAGCTGGATGTTCCAGAACGCCGACGAGGCCAAGAAGTTCATCGCGGACGAGGACGTCAAGTTCATCGACGTCCGCTTCTGCGACCTCCCGGGCGTGATGCAGCACTTCACGGTGCCTGTTGAGGCGTTCGACCCCGATGAGGAGCTGGCCTTCGACGGATCCTCGATCCGTGGTTTCCAGGCCATCCACGAGTCGGACATGGCGCTGCGCGCGGACCTGTCCACCGCCCGGGTCGACCCGTTCCGCCGCGACAAGACGCTGAACATCAACTTCTTCATCCACGACCCGATCACGGGTGAGCAGTACTCCCGTGACCCGCGGAACGTGGCGAAGAAGGCCGAGGCCTACCTCGCCTCCACGGGTATCGCCGACACCGCGTTCTTCGGGCCGGAGGCCGAGTTCTACGTCTTCGACAGCGTGCGCTTCAAGACGTCCGAGAACGAGTCCTTCTACCACATCGACTCCGAGGCGGGCGCCTGGAACACCGGCGCCATCGAGGAGAACCGCGGTTACAAGGTCCGCTACAAGGGCGGCTACTTCCCGGTCCCGCCGGTCGACCACTTCGCCGACCTGCGCGCCGAGATCACCCTGGAGCTGGAGAAGGCGGGCCTGAAGGTCGAGCGCCAGCACCACGAGGTGGGCACCGCCGGCCAGGCCGAGATCAACTACAAGTTCAACACGCTGCTCGCCGCCGCCGACGACCTGCAGCTGTTCAAGTACATCGTCAAGAACGTCGCCTGGCGCAACGGCAAGACCGCGACGTTCATGCCGAAGCCGATCTTCGGTGACAACGGCTCGGGCATGCACGTCCACCAGTCGCTGTGGGCGGGCGGCGAGCCGCTCTTCTACGACGAGCAGGGCTACGCCGGCCTGTCGGACATCGCCCGCTACTACATCGGCGGCATCCTCAAGCACGCCCCGTCGCTGCTGGCCTTCACCAACCCGACGGTGAACTCCTACCACCGCCTGGTGCCGGGCTTCGAGGCGCCGATCAACCTGGTGTACTCGCAGCGCAACCGCTCCGCGGCCATGCGTATCCCGATCACCGGCTCGAACCCGAAGGCCAAGCGCGTCGAGTTCCGCGCCCCCGACTCCTCCGGCAACCCGTACCTGGCGTTCTCCGCGCTGCTGCTGGCGGGCCTGGACGGCATCAAGAACAAGATCGAGCCGGCCGAGCCGATCGACAAGGACCTCTACGAGCTGGCTCCCGAGGAGCACGCCAACGTCGCGCAGGTCCCGACCTCCCTCGGCGCCGTCCTCGACGCCCTCGAGGCCGACCACGAGTTCCTCCTCCAGGGCGACGTCTTCACGTCCGACCTGATCGAGACGTGGATCGACTTCAAGCGCACCAACGAGATCGCCCCCCTCCAGCTCCGCCCGCACCCGCACGAGTTCGAGCTGTACTTCGACGTGTGATCCCTGCGGGATCCATGTGATCCGTCGACGGCGCCCCGCCCCCGGTATCCGGCAGGCGGGGCGCCGTCGCGTCCGTCGTCTCGTGTCCCTCGTCTGTCCGGAACCTTCCCGTTCACTGCCCGTGCGAGGGACCATGGGACTGACACGGTTGTTCGAGGAAGGCGACGGGGATGTCCGAGAGGGACCACGAGGAGCGGGAGTTCGATCTCAAGTGGGCTGAGCAGGCGCAGCACAAGGAGCCCTCGGCCCGGGCCCGCATGCTCGCTGCCCGCTGGAAGCACGACCCGCCCGGCCCGGTCCCCTTCCGCGCCGACCCGGAGCACACCTCCCGAGTGCGCCGCCGCTCCTCCTGGGTGTCCACAGCCGTGGTCCTCGGCGCCGTCGCCCTGGTGATCATCCTCCTCGGCTACCTCGATTTCCAGCCGTACTGATGTCCGGCCGTACTGACGGTGTGAGGTCGGGGCGGGGCCGATACCGGCCCCGCCCCGACCTCTTCGCCGTCCGCTGTCAGCGGTTGTAGCGCATGAAGGCGCGGACCATGTGGCAGGTGGTGTCCGACGGCGGGTGGACGCCGATCAGCTCGGCGGTGCTGCGTATCGTCTCGTTGCGGGCCTGTTCGGGCAGGTAGACGCCGGAGTCGAGGAGGGCGATGGCCAGGCGCATCGCCTTCAGGCGGCGGTTGTGGGTGATGTACCACTGGCGCGGGCGGCCCGGCGGCAGCGGGCGCTTCTCCACGGGGGCGCAGGGCATCTCGAGCAGGACGGGACGCTTGGCGGTGGACTGGGTGGGCAGGGGCTTCGGCTTCAGTGCGGCAGCGGGCACAGGCATCCTCCTGTCGCGGTGAGGGCGGCCCGCCGGAGACCTCGGCGACCCCGGTGCCCGCCCTCGAACACTTCCTCAATTCTACTGCCCGGCACTGACAATCGGGGAGCGTGAGGAGTCGTCAAATGCCCAGGTGGAGCGGCGGTTTGGGGGTGCAGTGCGGGGGCTGGCGGGGGTGGTGGGGTGGTGTGGGAAATCGAACACGGGGTGGGTGGTACGGGGCCGGGGTGAGGGTGTCGGCATCACCCCGGCCCCGCGTGCCTAGGCAGCTCGCGGCACGGTTGGTTCCGGGTCCGCGATGTGCAGGGAGCGGCCGGCTCCCAGGTCCGTGAGGATCGCTTCCGATGCCCGGTGGGCCGAGTGCAGGGCGCCCTGGACGGTGCTGGTGTCCCGGTGGTCGCCGCACACGTACAGGCCCGCCAGCAGGCGCACCGGGCGGTGCAGGTCGTGGGGCGGGCGCATCATCGGGACGGCCTCGGCGGTGTGATGGACGGCGAGGGTCTCCCAGCGGGCCGTCGGCGTGCCGTAGAGCCGGGCCAGATGCAGGCGTACGGACGTGTCGAGGTGGGGCGTGGCGTGCCCCAGGACGGTCGAGGAGATCAGCGTGCGCCCGGCGGGGGCACGGGTGGGGTCGACCCGGCTGACCACCGCGGTGTGGGCGACGGGCCCGCCCCGGTCGGCGTCCAGCAGGAGCGAGGCGCCGGTGCCGGGCGGCTCGTCGGTGGTGTGGTGCAGCACCGTCACGGGATGCGCGTCGGGCACCCGCAGGCCGGGCAGCAGCTCGGCCGCGGACCGCGCGTCCGTCGCGATCAGCACCGCACGGCAGCGGAACTCGCCGTGCTCCTCCGTGGTCACCGAGGTCGTCGAGACGGAGGTGACACGGACCCCGGTGTGCACCGTGGCCGGCGGCAGGCCGCGCAGCAGCAGCTCCGGCAGCGCCTCGGCGCCCCCCTCCGGCAGGCACAGCCGCCCGCTCGCGAAGGCGCGCAGCGCCAGGTCCGCGCACCGGCTGGAGGTGGTCAGATCCGGGTCGCACAGCAGCGCGGCCAGCAGGGGACGCAGAAAGCCGTCGATGGTGCGCGCCGGCAGGCCGCGCGCCACCAGTGCCTCGGCGGCCGTCAGTTCGGGCCGGGCCAGCAGCCGCTCCACCGGAGTGCCCGCCAGCCTGGTGAACGCGGCACCCAGCCGGGCCTGGTCGACCGCCGTGCCCAGCGGGGCTCCGGTACGGCTCCGCGGCAGCGAGACCTGCCAGCCGGGCACCGCGACCGGCCGCCGTGGCGCGGACCCCGACCGGGGGGCGCCGGCAAGGGCGCGCACCGCATGAAGTGCGCCCCTTGCGCCCCCCGCGCCCGCCGGTACGCCGGCACGGTGATGCCGGCCGTCGCTGTGCAGCAGGACTCCGGGGGCGAACGGGCGCAGGACCAGCCCCTCCAGCCCCGGGGCCTGACGCAGTTCCGGACAGGCCGTGGACAGCAGCTGCCCCATCCGGTCCAGCCGGAAGCCGTCGACCTTCTCGGTCGCCATGCGGCCTCCCACCGTGGCGGCGGCCTCCAGGACCGTGGTGGTGATGCCTGCGCTGGTCAGTCGTCGCGCCGCGGCGAGTCCGGCGATCCCGGCCCCCACGACGACGACGTCCGCCTGGTACGTGGGCTCAAGCACGTGCCCCTCCTCGAGGTTGCGCGGACGCTGGACGGGTCATGCCCTCAACACGCCCAAGGAATACCCGAGTTCTGCTCGAGGTTAGAGGCGTGATCGGGCGCCGGGGGTCGCGCATCGACGGGGGCACGGGCGCACGACGGTCGCACGGACGTACCCGTACGGTCGTCGGGCGTCACGTCCGTCCCGGCGCAGGACGCACCGGTACGGTCATTGGGCGTCACCTCCGTCCCGGCGCACGGCGCCCCCGTTCCCGCTCCTCACAGCGCCGCCCGGATCGCCCCCTCGATGTCCGGGAAGGCGAACCGGAAGCCGGACTCCAGCAGCCGCTTCGGCATCACCCGGGCACTGCCCAGCACGTCCCCGGCCATCTCGCCCAGCACCGCGCGCAGCACCGGCGCAGGCACTGTGAACACCGCAGGCCGGCGCAGCACCCGGGCCATCGCCTCGGTGATCTCACGGTTGGTCAGCGGCTCAGGGGCGGTCAGATTGAACGGACCGGACAGATCCTCCCGGTCCAGCAGATGCCGCAGCGCGGCCACCTCGTCGTGCAGGGCGATGAAGGACCAGTACTGGCCGCCGCTGCCCAGCCGCCCGCCGAGCCCCGCACGGAACAGCGGGAACAGCCGCCCCCAGGCCCCGCCCCCGCGCGCCACCACAAGACCGGTCCGGGCGAACACCGTCCGCACGCCCGCCTCCTGGGCCGGCGCCGTCGCGCCCTCCCACTCCACGCACACCTGCGGCAGAAAACCCTCCCCGGGCGGCGCGCTCTCGTCGACGATCCGGTCGCCGGTCTCGCCGTAGTAGCCGATCGCGCTGCCGTTGACGAACACCCGGGGCCGCACCTCCTCGGGCAGCCCCGCGACCGCCTCGGCCAGCGCGGCCGTGCCGCGCACCCGGCTGGTCCGGATCCGCGCCTTGTACTCGGGCGTCCACCGCCGGTCGCCCACCCCCGCCCCGGCCAGATTGACCACGGCGGCGCAGCCCGCCAGCCCGTCCGCGTCCACCGTGCCCCGCTCGGGATCCCAGCGGACCTCGTCCGCCCCCCGGGGCGCGCCCCGCACCAGACGCACCACCCGGTGCCCGTCCGCCGTCAGGGACCGCACCAGGGCGCTGCCGATGAGACCGGAGCCGCCGGCCACCGCGATTCGGGAAGCTTCCATGGACCTCATCCTCCCCCGCGCCCTGAGAAAGGCACGCGGGAGAGGCACGGGGAGGTACGGCCGGGGCGTGCCGAGGTACGCGGAGGGGCTGCTTGGACGTACGCGGAAAAGCAGATGGGGGACGGTCGTTGCCCGGAATACAGTGACGCTCATGTCCGAGCCGCTGATACGCACCGCACGCCCCGACGACGAGGCGGAACTGGCCCGACTCGACCGCGACACCTGGTCACCGCTGCACGCGGTCACCCCGCCGCCCCGGCCCCCGTACGAGCCCTTCTTCCGCGAGCACGCCGGGCCCGGCGACCATCTCGTCGCCGAGTACGACGGCCGGATCGTGGGCTTTGTGCGGCTCGGGCATCCGACGCCCCTCGCGTCCAACGCGCACGTGCGGCAGATCCGCGGCCTCGCCGTCGCCGAGGAGGTCCGCGGCAAGGGCATCGGCCGGGCGCTGCTGCGGGCCGCCGTCGCCGACGCCCGGGCGCGCGGCTTCCGCCGCATCACCTTGCGCGTCCTCGGGCACAACGCGCCCGCCCGCGCCCTCTACGAGTCCGAGGGCTTCGTCGTCGAGGGCGTCCAGCCGGGGGAGTTCCACGTGGACGGCCGGTACGTCGACGACGTGCTGATGGGGCAGTCGCTGCTCCCGGAGACCCCGGAGACCCCGGAGACCCCGGAGACCCCGGAGACCCCGGAGACCCCGGAGACCCCGGAGACCCCGGAGACCTCGGAGACTACGGAGACGGGGACGGAGACGGGGACGGCAGGGCCGCCTTCACCCGGCAGCGACAGCGACAGAGACCGGGGCGGGCGCTAGGAGGTGACCAGTTCGCCCGTGTCCACCGGCGCCGTGGCCTGCTGTGCGCGCCGGGCCTCGTCGGCCACCTCGGCCGCCGTCAGCACGTAGCCGGTCTCGGCGTCCGAGGTGGAGCGGGCGAACACCACGCCGTACACCCGGCCGTCGGTGGTCAGCAGCGGGCCGCCGGAGTTGCCGGGGCGGACCGTGGAACGGATCGAGTAGATCTCGCGGGTGACCGTCCCGTCGTTGTAGATGTTCTGGCCCCTGGCCTGCACCCGGCCCGCGACCGTGGCCGCCTGCAGATTCAGATCGCCGTCCTGCGGATACCCGGCGACCACCGCCGAGTCGCCCCGGTCGGCGTCCTGCTCGAACCGCAGCACCGGCGCCCGCAGACCGGGCACGTACAGCACGGCCACGTCCTTCTGCGGGTCGAACAGCACCACCCGCGCCTGGTACGTCCGGCCCACGCCGCCGACCCGCACCGTCGGCTCGTCGATCCCGGCCACCACATGCGCGTTGGTCATCACATGCTCCCGCGCGTACACGAAGCCGCTGCCCTCACGGCCCTGGGTGCCGGCGACGCCCTCCACCTTCACCGTGCTGCGCTGCGCCGCCCTGGTCGCCGCCGGGGTGACGCTGTCCCCGGAGGGCTCGGCGACCTCGGCGGTCGACTCGCTCTCGAACGGGTTGAACACCTGGGGGAAGCCCGCCTCGGTCAGCGCCGAGGTGGCGCGGGAGAACCACGCCGGGGTGGTGTCCGGCATCGCGTCGTGCACCGCGCCGAGCACCCGTGAGTCCCGGATCGCCGAGGTGATCAGCGGTGACGAGGAGACGGCCAGCACCGACGCGGCCACCCACGCCACGATCAGCACCGCCACCGAGTTGGCCACCGCCCCGCCGACGCCGTCCGCCACCCGCAGCGGGCCCCGGTCCAGCTCCCGGCGCAGCCGCAGCGCCAGCCGCCCCGCCAGCTCGTGGCCCACCGCCGCCGGCACCAGCACCGTCACCACGGCCGTCAGTGTCGCCCTGGTGGTGCCCGGCGTGACCAGGTCCATCACCCACGGCAGGATCCACACACCGACGACCGCACCGCCCACGAACCCCGCCAGCGACACACAGCCGGCCAGCAGCCCGCGCCGGTAACCGGAGGCCGCGTAGGCCAGGACGACCAGCGCCAGCAGGATGTCGAGCAGTTCCACGCACGTCGCCTTTCTCTCGGGCCGGCACGTTCCGCGCGGGAGCGGCCTACGGGACCTCTCATACGTGGGGGAGCGGCCCTGTGATCAGCCACGCGCGCGGCCGGCCGCCGGACGCGGCGGCCTCACACGCATGCACACGGGAAAACGACGCGCACCCGGACGATGGTTCCACCAGGTGGCAGAACACACATCGCGGGCGGCGGCGATCGGACTCACAGTGGTCCCATGCGTTTCGTCAGGAGATCACGGGGGGAGCGAAGACGCCGCGCCTCCCGGATATCCGGCGGGCCCGGCACCCCGGGTCTGCCACGGGCCGTCACGGTGACGCTGGCCTGTCTGCCGGGGGCCGCCGCGGCCGCCGCACTGGTGCTGTGCGCGTACGGCGTGGAGAACGCCGCCGGACGCCCGGCCGGGGCCACCGGCCCCACCCCGCCCGCGTTCACCGCGCCCCGCCCGCCGGTCCAGCCCCGCTCCGTCTGGCTGGCCGGCGCGCAGCGCGAGCAGCCGCCGCCGCGCTACGACGACAAGGTCGTCGCCGTCTTCATCCACCACACCGACTCGCCCAACGGCTACGACTGCGCCGACGCGCCCCGCATCATCCGCTCCCTCTACGAGGGGCAGACCGCCGGCCGCGACTGGGACGACCTCGGCTACAACTTCGTCGTCGACCGCTGCGGCACCATCTACGAGGGCCGCGCCGGAGGCGTCGACCGGCCCGTCACCGGGGCGCACACCCAGGGCTTCAACCACCGCACCACGGGCATCGCCGCGCTCGGCACGTTCACCGCCGGGGTCGAGGTGCCGGAGGAGATGCTGCGGTCGATCGCCGCGGTGGCCGCCTGGAAGCTCGGCACGTCCGGCACCGACCCGCGCGGCGAGGTGCGGCTGGTCTCCAGCAACGGCGGCAGCCGGTACGCGGCCGGCACCACCGCCACCCTTCCCGCCCTCGCGGGCCACAGCGACGGCTACATGACCGACTGCCCGGGCGCGGCGCTGCACGCCCGGCTGCCCGAGATCAGAGCACTCGCCGCCCGCTTCCAGGGCCGGCCCGCCACCGCTCAGGCGGTGCCCGGCGCCGGCCGGGCGGGCGACGACCGGTACGCCGTACCGCCATCACCGGCGGACGTCACAGCAGCAGAACCGAGGTGGGGCCGATGAACACCGGCAACGACCCGCGTCCCCGAAGTACCAGCTGGGCGGACGTCCTGCGCGGCCCGTGGTCGGCGCTGTGCGCCGCGGCGGCCGTCGTCCTGGGCCCGGCGGCCCACACGGCGTCCACCCTCATGCAGGCCAATGCCGCCCCGCGCCATCAGGCGCTCGCCGAGGACCGCGACAAGGCGGGCGCGGGCGCGCTGGGCGGCGGCCCGCATCCGTGAGGACGCCCGTGGCCCCGGTGTCCGTTCAGCTGCGGAAGCGGGACCACAGGCGGGGGTAGCGCTCGGCGAGCGCGGCGTCGTCCTCGAAGTCGATCGGGGTGCCGGCCGGCTCCCCCGGCGCGGGCGGCAGCTCCAGATCGGGTGCCACGGTCCCGGTGAGCTGCTCGTACGCCTCGTCCGCCGCGTAGCCGAGCTCCTCGCCGTCGCCGTCGATCTCCTCGTCGAAGTCGTCGAGCAACTCGGCGAGCTCGTCCGGGTCGTTGTGCAGGGCGCCCTCGAACACCTCGCGGCCCTGGCCGATCAGCCAGCAGCGGAAGAAGTCGAACGCGTCGTCGCTGGCGCCGTCCAGCAGCACCCAGGCGGCGCCCCACAGGTCCCAGGTGTAGGCGCGGTGATAGCGGGACTCGAAGTGACGGGCGAAGTCCAGCACGGACTCCGGGTCCAGCTGCACCAGCCGCTCCACCAGCAGGTCTGCCTGCTCCTCGGGGTCACCCCCGGCGTCCTCGCGGGCGGCGTCGATCAGCTCCCAGAACTGCGCTTCGTCCATCACGGCTCCAGCATCGGCCCTGGGGACCGGGGACGCACCCGGAGTGCAGGGATCGGATTGCCGGATGCGCCCGTGGGGCTCACCGGGGGCGGTACAGCTCGGCCAGGCGGGCCGCCTCCGCGGCGAAGCGCTCGCGCAGGCTCTCGGGGGCGAGCACCTCCACCTCCGCTCCGAGCGCGGTCAGTTGGGTGTGGGCGACCTCCTCGGACTCCACCGGCAGGGTCAGCGTCACCCAGCCGTCCTGGTCCGGCTCGCCCGCCGCGGCCAGGGCCTCCCGGGCGGACATCGGGTCCACGGCGTGCGGCAGCCGGCGGGCGCCCTCCTCCGACAGCCGCACCACCACCTCGGCGCGCAGGATCGAGCGGGCGAACTGCTCCGCCCGCTCCTCCCAGAACGCGGGCAGGTCGAAGTCCTCAGCGCGCTCGAAGCGGTCCTCGCCCGGCTCGACGGAGGTGAAGCGGTCGATGCGGTAGACGCGACAGGACTCGCGTCCGGCGACGCGGGCGCAGAGGTACCAGACGCCCGCCTTCAGCACGAGCCCGTACGGCTCCAGTTCGCGCCGCACCTCGTGCTCGCCGCGGCGGTAGCGGGCGGTGATCCGGCGGTCGTCCCACACCGCGTCCGCCACGGCGGGCAGCAGTTCCGGTGTCTTCGGCTCGCGGAACCAGTTCGGGGCGTCGAGGTGGAAGCGCTGGGCGGCGGTGCGGGAGGCGTCCCGCAGGGAGGGGAGGAGGGCGGCCGACACCTTCAGCCGTGCCGCCGAGGCGGCGTCCTCCAGCCCCATCTCCCTCAGTGCGGCCGGTACGCCGGAGAGGAACAGGGCCTCGGCCTCGCTGCGGGCCAGGCCGGTCAGCCGGGTGCGGTAGCCGCCGACCAGCCGGTAGCCCCCGGCCCGGCCCCGGTCCGCGTACACCGGCACCCCTGCCTCGGACAGCGCCTGCGCATCCCGGGTCACCGTGCGCTCGGACACCTCCAGCTCCCGCGCGAGCTCGGCGGCGGTCATGGAGGCGCGGTTCTGAAGCAGCAGCACCATCTTGATGAGCCGAGCAGCACGCATGCGCCCATCATGCCGCTCCCCTCCGACACCGGCCCCGCCTCCTTCCCTCGCCCCCGCCGCCCCTACCCGTCCCACCCCCGGGGGGCTCCGCCCCCGGACCCCCACTTCGGGGCTTTCGTCCCGGACGCCACTTGGGGCTGCGCCGTGGCTCCCCGCCTCGGGGGCTGCGCGCCCGGCCCTCCCACTTCGGGGCTTTCGTCCCGGACGCCACTTGGGGCTGCGCCGTGGCTCCCCGCCTCGGGGGCTGGCCCCCGAACCCGCCCCGGGGCTCCGCCCCCCGAACCCCGACTTGCGAACGGCAGAGCAACAGTGCGGCGGTGGCCGCCTTCGAGGGGCTGGTGATGTGAGAACGCCGGACGGCGTGGGATTGCCGTCCGGCGTTTCGGCGTTTCGGCCGAGTGAGTCGGGTGGTGGGTGGGCATGGGCCCGGGGGGCCGGGGGCGGAGCCCCCGGGGAGGCGTACTCCCACCGGGGTGCACCCCGTCGGTGGCCTACAGGCCGTACTTCTCGCGGGCTTCCTTCAGGGACGTTGCCTTGATTTCGCCGCGGCGGGCGAGCTGGGCCAGGGAGGCGACGACGATGGACTCCGCGTCGACGCCGAAGTGGCGGCGGGCCGCCTCGCGCGTGTCGGAGAGGCCGAAGCCGTCCGCGCCCAGCGAGGACCAGTCCTGCTCGACCCACTGCGCGATCTGGTCCGGCACCTGCCGCATGTAGTCGGAGACCGCCAGCACGGGGCCCTCCGCCCCCGCCAGCGCGCGCCGCACGAACGGCACCCGCTCCTCGCCCCGCAGCAGCGCCTCGTCCGCCTCCATGGCGTCCCGGCGCAGCTCGCTCCAGGACGTGGCCGACCAGACGTCGGCCGCCACGCCCCACTCCTCCGCCAGCTTCCGCTGCGCGTCCAGCGCCCAGTGGATCGCCGTACCGGAGCCGAGCAGCTGGATCCGCGGCGCGTTGGCCGGGACGCTCAGGCCCGCCGACTCCGCGGTGTTGAAGCGGTACAGGCCCTTGACGATGCCCTCGTCGATGCCGGGCAGGGCCGGCTTGGCCGGCTGCCGCAGCGGCTCGTTGTAGACGGTCAGGTAGTAGAAGACGTCGGGGTCCTCGCCGGGCGCGGTCTCGCCGTACATGCGGCGCAGGCCGTCCTTGACGATCGCCGCGACCTCGTAGGCGAAGGCCGGGTCGTAGGTCAGGGCCGCCGGGTTGGTGGCGGCGATGACGGGGGAGTGGCCGTCGGCGTGCTGCAGGCCCTCACCGGTCAGCGTGGTGCGGCCCGCCGTCGCGCCGACGAGGAAGCCGCGGCCGAGCTGGTCGCCGAGCTGCCACATCTGGTCGGCGGTCCGCTGCCAGCCGAACATCGAGTAGAAGATGTAGAACGGGATCATCGGCTCGCCGTGCGTCGCGTACGACGTGGCGGCGGCGATGAAGTCGGCCATCGAACCGGCCTCGGTGATCCCCTCGTTGAGGATCTGGCCGTTCTTGGCCTCCTTGTAGTACATCAGCTGGTCGCGGTCGACCGGCTCGTACGTCTGGCCCTTGGGCGAGTAGATGCCGAGGGACGGGAAGAGCGACTCCATGCCGAAGGTGCGCGCCTCGTCGGGGACGATCGGCACCCAGCGCTTGCCGGTCTCCTTGTCGCGGACCAGGTCCTTGACCAGGCGGACGAAGGCCATGGTGGTCGCGACCTTCTGCGAGCCCGAGCCCTTGTCGAAGGCGGCGAAGGCCTTCTCGGCGGGCGCCGGCAGCGGCGCGACCGGGTGGACGCGGCGGGCCGGGGCCGGACCGCCGAGGGCGGCGCGGCGCTCCTGCAGGTAGCGGACCTCGGGGGAGTCGGCGCCGGGGTGGCCGTAGGGCACCACGCCGTCGACGAAGTCGCTGTCCTTGATGGGCAGGCCCAGGCGGTCGCGCATCGCCTTGAACTCGTCCACCGTCAGCTTCTTCATCTGGTGGTTGGCGTTCTTGGAGGCGAAGCCCTCACCGAGGGTGTGGCCCTTGACCGTCTGGGCCAGGATCACGGTCGGCGCGCCCTTGTGGGCGAGCGCGGCCTTGTAGGCGGCGTACACCTTGCGCGGCTCGTGGCCGCCGCGCGAGACATGGAAGCACTCGAGGATCTTGTCATCGCTCAGCAGCTTCGCCATCTCGACGAGCGCCGGGTCCTTGCCGAAGAAGTCCTCGCGGATGTAGTCGGCGCTGCGCGTCTGGTACGTCTGGATCTGCGCGTCCGGCACCTCGCGCAGCCGGCGTACCAGCGCGCCGGTGGTGTCGAGCTGGAACAGCTCGTCCCAGGCGGTGCCCCACAGCGTCTTGATGACGTTCCAGCCGGCGCCGCGGAACTGGGCCTCCAGCTCCTGCACGATCTTGAAGTTGGCGCGCACCGGGCCGTCGAGGCGCTGCAGGTTGCAGTTGATGACGAAGGTGAGGTTGTCCAGCTCCTCGCGGGCGGCGAGCGCGAGGGCGGCCGTCGACTCGGGCTCGTCCATCTCGCCGTCGCCGAGGAAGGCCCACACGTGGGAGCCGGAGGTGTCCTTGATGCCGCGGTTGGTCAGGTAGCGGTTGAAGCGGGCCTGGTAGATCGCGGAGAGCGGGCCGAGGCCCATGGAGACGGTGGGGAACTCCCACAGCCAGGGCAGGCGCCGCGGGTGCGGGTAGGAGGGCAGGCCGTTGCCGCCGGCCTCGCGGCGGAAGTTGTCCAGCTGCTCCTCGCTGATCCGGCCGTCGAGGAAGGCGCGGGCGTAGATGCCGGGGGAGGCGTGGCCCTGGATGTAGAGCTGGTCGCCGGAGCCGTCGGACTCCTTGCCGCGGAAGAAGTGGTTGAAGCCGGTCTCGTAGAGCCAGGCCGCGGAGGCGAAGGTGGCGATGTGGCCGCCGACGCCGTATTTGCTGCCGCGGGTCACCATCGCCGCCGCGTTCCAGCGGTTCCAGGCGGTGATCCGGGCCTCCATCTCCTCGTCGCCGTCCACGGCGGGCTCGGCGGCGGTGGGGATGGTGTTGACGTAGTCGGTCTCGAGCAGCTTGGGCAGCGCGATGCCGGCGCCCTCGGCGCGCTCCAGCGTGCGCCGCATCAGGTATGCGGCACGGTGCGGGCCGGCCGCCTTGGCGACCGCGTCCAGCGAGGCCTGCCATTCGGCAGTCTCCTCCGGGTCCCGGTCCGGGAGCTGGTCGAGCGCGCTCGGCTGGATGGCGTTGGGGTCGGTCATGTCGCCGCCTTCCTCAGTCGAAGGGGGTCCCTCATCGGTAAGGGTTCGGGGGTGCCCTTGGTCTTTGGCAGGACAGGGCGGAGGGGCTTGGGTGCAAGCCTCGCGTGGACTGTAACCCCCTGATCGATGATCGATCAAAGGCTTGCGAGGTAAAACCTCGTGATTCCAAGAAAGTCGGCACGCGGTGCCTGCGTTTGTGGCACCCGGTGACGCTTCGGACCATGGTTTTCGCAGGTCATGGCGCCGTTTGAGCAACGGTCCGCTCACTCGGCGGCCCACAGCACCAGGGGAGGGGAAGGCGTGCTGATGGCCGGGGAAGTACACCGCCACGTGCCGGGCGTTGACCGAGGTTCCCGGCGGCAGTCGGCGGCCGGGGTGCACCTGGCCCGGTAGGGCTCGGGGCCCGGCCCGGGATTCGGGCCGGTCAGGCAGGCCGGTAAGGCAGGCCGGTCAGGCGCGCGGTGCGCAGCCCAGGACGTGGGACTTGACCAGGTCGGCGATGCGCGGGTCGCGGCGCTTGAAGGCTGCGACCAGTTCCTCGTGCTCCTCCGCGTAGGACTGCTGCACCGTGCCCAGCCAGCGGATGGACAGCGCGGTGAACACCTCGATGCCCAGGCCCTCCCAGGTGTGCAGCAGCACGGAGTTGTCGGCGGCGCGGACCAGCTCGCGGTGGAAGCCGACCGTGTGGCGCACCTGGGCCGTGCCGTCGGCGGCGCGGTCGGCCTCGTAGAGGGCGGCCACGTGCGGCTCCAGCGCCGAGCAGTCCTCCGCCAGGCGGTCGGCCGCGAGTTCCGCGGCGATGGCCTCCAGACCGGCCCGGACCGGGTAGCTCTCCTCCAGGTCGGCGGCGGTCAGATTGCGGACGCGTACGCCCTTGTTGGGCGCGGACTCGATCAGGCGCAGGGACTCCAGCTCGCGCAGCGCCTCCCGGACCGGGGTCTGGCTGACCTCCAGCTCGGTGGCGATCCGCCGCTCCACGATGCGCTCCCCCGGCTGCCAGCGCCCGCTGATGATCCCTTCCAGGATGTGCTCGCGGATCTGCTCGCGCAGCGAGTGGATGACGGGCGCGGTCATGGGGGGCTCCTTCAGGGAGGGCTTCGACGTTTAGACAATACGGCGGCCGCGCCCCCCGTGAAGGTCGCGCGAGGGTGCTTTCGCGCAGGTGAGACGAGTCGCACAGTGGCCCGCACCCCCTGCGGGCGCCCCCGGACACGCCGGTGCCCCCGCCCGGAAACGCCAGGCAGGGGCACCGATGCGGGCAGGCGGAGTGCGGCTTACAGGCCGAGCTCCACCTCGAACTCGCCGGCCTCCAGGATGGCCTTGACCGCCGTCAGGTAGCGGGCCGCGTCGGCACCGTCGACCAGGCGGTGGTCGTAGGAGAGCGTCAGGTACGTCATGTCCCGGACGCCGATGACCGGGCCGTCCTCGGTCTCGATGACCGCCGGACGCTTCACCGTGGCACCGATGCCGAGGATGGCGACCTGGCCCGGCGGGACGATGATCGTGTCGAACAGGGCGCCGCGGGAACCGGTGTTGCTGATGGTGAAGGTCGCGCCGGACAGCTCGTCCGGGGTGATCTTGTTGCTGCGGACCTTGCCCGCCAGCTCCGCCGTGGCCTTGGCGATACCGGCGAGGTTGAGGTCGCCGGCGTTCTTGATGACCGGGGTCATCAGGCCCTTCTCGGAGTCCACCGCGATACCGATGTTCTCGGTGTCGAAGTAGGTGATGGTCCCCTCGGCCTCGTTGATCTTGGCGTTGATGACCGGGTGGGCCTTCAGCGCCTGGGCCGCGGCCTTGACGAAGAACGGCATCGGGGAGAGCTTCACGCCCTCACGCGCCTGGAACGCGTCCTTGGCCTGGGCGCGCAGCTTCATCAGGCGGGTGACGTCGACCTCGACCACCGAGGACAGCTGGGCCTGCTCGTGCAGGGCCTTGACCATGTTGTCGCCGATGACCTTGCGGATCCGCGGCATCTTCACGGTCTGGCCGCGCAGCGGGGAGGCCTCGAGGACCGGGGTCTTCTTCTGGCCGGCCGGGGCTGCGGCGGCCGGAGCCGGGGCAGCGGCGGCGGCCTTGGCGGCCTCGGCGGCGGCCAGGACGTCCTGCTTGCGGATACGGCCGCCGACACCCGTGCCCTTGACGGTGGACAGGTCGACGCCGTTCTCGGCGGCGAGCTTGCGCACCAGCGGGGTGACGTAGGCGCCCTCGTCGGTCGGCCGGGCGGCGGCAGGCTCCGCCGGAGCCGGGGCGGCCGGCTGCGGGGCCGGGGCGGGAGCCGCGG
>NZ_BAAAIZ010000039.1:46843-59400 GCF_039526425.1 Streptomyces thermospinosisporus | reverse complement strand
GGGTGGGCGGGAAGGAAAACGGGTGGGTGGGCGGGAAGGAAAACGGGTGGGTGGGCGGGAAGGAAAACGGGTGGGTGGGCGGGAAGGAAAAGTGGACGTCAGCGGCCCGCTTCCTTGGAGACCAAGGCGACTGCTTCTTCGACGTCGTCGGTGACGTGGAAGAGGAGGAGGTCGTGCTCGGCCGCCTTGCCCTGGGCGATGACCGTGTCGCGGAGCCAGTCGACGAGGCCGCCCCAGTAGTCCGTGCCGAACAGGACGATCGGGAAGCGGGTCACCTTCTGGGTCTGGACCAGGGTGAGCGCCTCGAAGAGTTCGTCGAGCGTGCCCAGGCCGCCGGGGAGGACCACGAACCCCTGGGCGTACTTCACGAACATCATCTTGCGGACGAAGAAGTAGCGGAAGTTCAGCCCGATGTCGACGTACGGGTTCAGCCCCTGCTCGAAGGGCAGCTCGATGCCGAGCCCGACCGAGATGCCCCTGGCCTCGCACGCGCCCTTGTTCGCCGCCTCCATGACGCCCGGACCGCCGCCGGTGATCACCGCGAACCCGGCCTCCACCAGCCCGCGGCCCAGCCGCACCCCCGCTTCGTATTCCGGCGAGTCCACCGGCGTGCGCGCCGAACCGAAGACGCTGATCGCGGGCGGAAGTTCGGCCAGCGTGCCGAAGCCCTCGATGAACTCCGACTGGATGCGCAGCACGCGCCAGGGATCGGTGTGCACCCAGTCGGTGGGCGCACGCTCGTCCAGCAGCCGCTGGTCGGTGGTGCTGGGCTGCACCTGGTCGCGCCTGCGCAGCACCGGGCCCAGGCGCCGTTCCTTCGGCGGCTGCTTCTTCCCGCGGGGGTTACCCGTCGCCATGTGCGCTCCCTCCGTCGTGCCGTCGTACAGCCCTCAGCGTAGATCTACGCGGGTTACGTACGAGGGACGTCAGCATGTCCGCACGGCGCCGGGTTAAACGTCTCGGGGCGCCGGACGTCTCAGGAGGTCAGCCAGGACCTCAGCCGCTCCTCCCCGGCGAGGATCTTCGCCGTGTCGACCCGCTCGTCCCGCTTGTGCGCCAAGTGCGGGTTGCCGGGGCCGTAGTTGACGGCCGGGATGCCCAGCGCGGAGAAGCGGGAGACGTCGGTCCAGCCGTACTTGGGCTGGGGGGTGCCGCCCACCGCCTCGATGAACGCCGCGGCGGCCGGGTGGGACAGTCCGGGCAGCGCGCCGCCGCTGTGGTCGTCGACGACGAACTCGGTCACCCCGCAGTCGGCGAAGACCTCCCGCACATGGGCCACCGCATCCTCCGGCGTACGGTCCGGCGCGTAGCGGAAGTTGACCGTCACCACGCACTCGTCGGGGATGACGTTGCCGGCCACGCCGCCGGAGATGGCGACCGCGTTGAGGCCCTCCCGGTACTGCAGGCCGTCGATCACCGGGTTGCGGGGCTCGTAGGAGGCGAGGCGGGCCAGGATCGGGGCGGCGGCGTGGATCGCGTTGGAGCCCATCCACGAGCGCGCGGAGTGGGCGCGCTCGCCGCTGGTCTTGAGCAGGACCC
The DNA here is from genome assembly GCF_039526425.1 of Streptomyces thermospinosisporus. Taxonomy (NCBI): domain Bacteria; kingdom Bacillati; phylum Actinomycetota; class Actinomycetes; order Kitasatosporales; family Streptomycetaceae; genus Streptomyces; species Streptomyces thermospinosisporus. The sequence continues at coordinate 57,861 of NZ_BAAAIZ010000039.1, read as the reverse complement.
GGAGCGTGCCCTGGCAGCCGCCCTCCACCTGCCCGTCGGAGGGTTCGAGGAGCACCGCGAAGTCGCCCTCCAGCCATTCGGGGTGGGCCTCGGAGACGTGCTTGAGGCCGTTGAGGTGCGCGGCGACCTCCTCGTTGTCGTAGAAGACGAAGGTCAGGTCGCGGTTGGGGGCCGGGACGGTGGCCGCGATCCGCAGCTGGAGGGCGACGCCCGCCTTCATGTCGCAGGTGCCGCAGCCCCACAGCACCCCGTCCTCGTCCAGCCGGGAGGGCACGTTGTCCGCGATGGGGACGGTGTCGATGTGACCGGCGAGGATCACCCGCTCCTTACGCCCGAGGTCGGTGCGGGCGACGACGTTGTTGCCGTACCGGTCGACCGTGAGGTGCGGCAGGGCGCGCAGCGCGTTCTCGATCGCGTCGGCGAGCGGCTTCTCGGTGCCGCTGACGGAGGGGAAGTCGACCAGCTGCGCGGTCAGGCGGGCGGCGTCCAGCGTGAGGTCAAGCGGGGTGTCGGCCATGCCGTCGACCCTAACCCGCCAGGTGCCGGCCCACTGTCCACACCCGGCTCACGGGCCTCCGTACCCTCCAGTACCTTGTACGCGTGCCAGAGTCGTCCCTTCCCTCCAAGCGTCGCGGCCGCCTCTTCCGCTTCGGGGCGGCCTTCGTGGTGCTGCTCGCGGTCGCCGGCTACCTGGTGGTGCAGTACATCACCGGGGGCACGGGAGCGCCGGGCTGCAAGGTGGTCTCCGCCGAGGGCGACGGAGCGAGCTACGAGTTCACGCCCGAGCAGGCGGTGAACGCGGCGACGATCACCGCCGTGGGGACCTCGCGGGAGCTGCCCGAGCGGGCCGTGACGATCGCGCTGGAGACCGCCCTGCAGGAGTCGGCGCTGCGCAACATCGACTACGGCGACCGGGACTCCCTCGGCCTGTTCCAGCAGCGTCCCTCGCAGGGCTGGGGCACCCCGGAGGAGATCATGGATCCGGCGTACGCGGCCGGGAAGTTCTACGAGCACCTGGTGAAGGTGCCGGGCTACACGCGGCTGCCGCTGACCGTCGCCGCGCAGAAGGTGCAGCGCAGCGGGTATCCGCAGGCGTACGCCAAGCACGAGCCGGACGCCGCGCTGCTGGCCGCGGCTCTCACCGGCCGCTCGGGAGCCACCCTGACCTGCGAGGGCCGTCCGGCGGCGACCCGGGCGGCGGGCGCGGACGCGGTACGGGCCGCGCTGGTGCGGGACTTCGGCCGGGACGTGCTGGACCCGGCCGGCGCGGAGGTGGACGGCGGTGGGAAGCCGTCGCCCGCGGCGAGCGCGCCGGCGGACTCCGAGCCGGGCACGGTGACGCTTCCGGTCACCGCCGAGAAGGGCGCCGCGGGGCGCAGTGCGGGCGCCCGGGGCTGGCAGCTGGCCCACTGGGCCGTGGCCAACGCCTCGGAACTGCACATCAAGCGGGTGTCCTACGCGGGCCGCGAATGGCTCGCCGGGAACACCGACAGCCAGTGGCGGGCGATCGACGGCAAGGCCTCCGCGGACGCCTCCGACGGCGCCGGGGCGGTCCGGATAACGACCGTGCAGTAGTGCGGCCACTCACTCCCAGGGGTTATGGGGCGTCGCTCCCGGCTGACGGGGTGCGCAGGTTTTCGTGTCCCTGTGTGCCACTGCCCGGATCCCTTGAAATCAGGCGGCCGAAGCGATTCCGCAGCCGCTTCGGGAAGGCGCCCTTTGCCCGCCTTTATCCACAACCGATAATGCGACGCATTGCCAACTCTTTACATCGGTGCGCCGCAACCTTCCCGGACTTCGAGCGGTATTCACTGCGTCCGCGCCCCGAGATCAACAGCCAGTCGATCAACTCATGGGCAACTTCGGACACTTCACCGTTCTCTCCCGTCGAAGGAGCACCATGTCCCTCCCCCTGACCCGTCGGATCGCCCGTGCCGCGCTGCTCGTCGCTGCGGGAGCGGCTGCGGGGGTCGGTGCGGCCGGTTCCGCCAGCGCGGCGCCCCAGCTGCCGGCCAACCCGAACCTCGGCGGGCTGACCGCCCTGGACGGGGCGAACGTCGGCAGCACCGTGGACGGCGCAGCGCAGAGCATCACCGAGACCGCGGGTGACACCGGTGGCAAGGCGGTCAAGAAGGCGGTGCCGGCCGCGGGCAAGGCCGGTGGCAAGGCCGTCAAGAAGACGACGCCGGTGGCGCAGAAGGCCGCCGGTGACACCGCCGGTTCGGCGGGTGAGATCCTCGGCGACACCGCCGGTTCGGCCTCGAAGGGCGATGCGCTCGGGACCGGCTCGCTGACGAAGGGCAACGGCCTGACCAAGGGCAGCGGCGTCTCCACGAAGAACCTGCCGGTCAAGGGGCTGCCGGTCGGCTGAGTCGCAGGAACTTCGTTCCACAAGGGCCGCAGGATCCACGAGATTCCACAGGGAAGGGGCCCGGGGTGTTCTCCCCGGGCCCCGTCTCCGTTCGTCGTTCGTCGTTCGTCGTTCGTCGTTCGTCAGCGTGACCGTGTGCGTCGTTCGCCGGCGTGACGGCGTGATTCGTGTGCGTCGCTCGTCGCGCCGGCGTCAGCGCAGGCGGGCGACCGCCGCCGCGACCCGTTCGTCCGTCGCCGTGATCGCGACGCGGACGAACCGCTCGCCCGCCGGCCCGTAGAAGTCGCCCGGGGCCACCAGGATGCCCAGGCCGGCCAGGTGGGCGACCGTGTCCCAGCAGGACTCGTCGCGGGTGGCCCACAGGTAGAGGCTTGCCTCGCTGTGCTCGATGCGGAAGCCGTGGCCCACCAGGGCGTCGCGCAGGGCCGCACGCCGTGCCGCGTACCGCTCGCGCTGGGCGTGGACGTGGGTGTCGTCGCCGAGGGCCGCGATCATCGCCGCCTGGGTCGGCGCCGGGGTCATCATGCCGCCGTGCTTGCGGATCTGGAGCAGCGGGCCCAGCACCGCCGGGTCGCCCGCCAGGAACGCGGCGCGGTAACCGGCGAGGTTGGAGCGCTTGGACAGGGAGTGCACGGAGACGATGCCGTCGTACGAGCCGCCGTTGACGTCCGGGTGCAGCACCGAGACGGGGTCGGCCTCCCAGCCCAGCTCGAGGTAGCACTCGTCGGAGAAGAGCAGGACGCCGTGCTCGCGGGCCCAGGCGACGATCCTGGTCAGCTCCTCCTTGGTCAGCACCCGGCCCGTCGGGTTGGACGGGGAGTTGAGCCAGAGCAGTTTCAGGTTCGCCGGGTCCAGGTCGGTGGGGTCGTCGTAGGCCTCGTACTCGGCGCGGGCCAGGCGGGCGCCGACCTCGTACGTGGGGTAGGCCAGGCGCGGGAAGGCCACCTTGTCGCCGGGGCCGAGGCCCAGCTGGGTGGGGAGCCAGGCGACGAGTTCCTTGGAGCCGACGACCGGCAGGACGTGCCGGTGGGTGACCTCGCGGGCGCCGAGCCGGCGCTCCACCCAGCGGGTGATGGCGTCCCGCAGCTCGGGGGTGCCCCACACCGTGGGGTAGCCGGGAGAGTCCGCAGCGGCGATCAGGGCCTTCTGAACGGGCTCGGGCACCGGGTCGACCGGGGTGCCGACGGACAGGTCGACGATGCCGTCGGGGTGCGCGGCGGCCGTCTTCTTGTAGGGCTCCAGCTCGTCCCAGGGGAAGGTGGGCAGCCGGTCGGAGACTGCGGACACGGGTGCTGACTCTCTTTCTGCTTCGGCGCCCGGCTCGGCAGACACGTGCCTCGGCCGGCGCCTGCCTCGGCAGCGCCTGGCTCGCCAGACGCCTCGGTCCCGCGCGGCGGTCTGAGGCCGTACGGGACCGAGGCGGCAGGTCTACGGGCCGGGCCGCTGGTGGCCGGCTCGGGCTCAGGCCTGCGGCGGAAGCGCGGCGATCAGCGGGTGGTCCCGCTCGATCAGACCCAGCTTGCTGGCGCCACCCGGCGAGCCGAGCTCGTCGAAGAACTCGACGTTCGCCTTGTAGTAGTCCTTCCACTCCTCCGGAGTGTCGTCCTCGTAGAAGATCGCCTCGACCGGGCAGACCGGCTCACAGGCCCCGCAGTCGACGCATTCGTCCGGGTGGATGTACAAGGACCGCTGGCCCTCGTAGATGCAGTCGACCGGGCACTCCTCGATGCACGCCTTGTCCTTGACGTCTACACAAGGCTGCGCGATGACGTAGGTCACGCTGTCGTTCCTCCTCGATAGGGCGCTGGCGGGCCACCTCAAGGCTCCGCCGCCTGGCGCGCGGGAGCGCGGCGTCGTCGATGCCCGCCCCTAGTATCTCCGTTCCTGGGCATGATCCGAACAGGAGGGGTGCACCGACCTGTGGAAATCTCGGCCGGCGGGCGTCTCGAGGTCCGTATCACCGCTGCTGACGTGGGGAAACGGGTCTCCGTACGCAGCTTGATCGAACATGGTCCCTCGGGTGTGAAGTTCACCGACACGGTCGGTGTTCTCACATCATGGGACCACGGTGTGCTGCGTATCACACGAAAGAACGGGGAGAGCGTCCACATCGTGGAGACCGCGCTGGTCGCGGGCAAGGTGGTGCCGTCCGCACCGGCGCGTCGCAGAGGGCCCGCGGCGTCCTACGAGGAGCTGGCGCGGGCCGCGGCACGGGCCTGGCGGCCGGTGGAGAGCGAGCGGCTCGGCGAGTGGGAGCTGCGCGCCGCCGCGGGCTTCACCCGCCGGGCGAACTCGGTGCTGCCGCTCGGCGACCCCGGCATGCCGCTGGACGCGGCGCTCGAGGCGGTACGGCGCTGGTACGCCGAGCGCGGGCTGCCCGCGTACGTGCAGACCGCGACCGGCGCCGAGGGCACCCAGGAGCTGCTGTGCGCGGAGCTGGAGCAGCGGGGCTGGGTGCGGGAGGTGACCGCCGAGGTGTGGGTGGCCGCCCTGGCGCCGGTCGCCGACGCGGAGGCGGAGCCGTCCGGGGTGGTGCTCTCGCGGGAGGCGGACGAGGCGTGGCTGGCGCGGTACCGGCGCAAGGGTGTGAGCGAGGTGGCGCTGCGGGTGCTGACGGGAGGGCCGTCGGTGTGGTTCGCGACCGTGCCGGGGGACGACGGGGCGCCGCCGGCCGCCATCGGGCGGTGCGTGGTCGACGGGCGGTGGGCCGGGTTCGCGGCGGTCGAGGTGGACCCGGACCGCAGGCGGCAGGGCCTCGCGACCGAGGTGATGGCCGCGCTGGCCCGGCAGGCGCTGGCGGAGGGCGCGTCGGCGGCCTGGCTGCAGGTCGAGGAGGACAACGAGGCCGCGCGGGCGATGTACGAGCGGATGGGCTTCGCGGCGCATCACGCGTACCACCATTACCGGGAGCCCCGGAATGGCTCGGAATCGTCCTCGGAATCAGCGGCTCCGTCCGGTAGCGGATCATCGTGACCGGGCACCAACGGGGCATGCGGACCCCTCACCCTCCACCGCCCGAGCGCTCCGCCGAACTGCGACGGCGGTTCGCCGAGGAAGCCCGCTGCGAGCGGCCCGGCCTGTCCACGCTGTGCCTGCTGGTCGGCGCGGAGGCGGACGGGAAGCTGGACGAGGCCGGCATGGACGCCGCCGAGATCGAACTGGACGAGCTGGCCGGACAGCTCCCCTACCGGCCGGGCACGCCCCGGGCGTGGGCCGAGGCGCTGCGCGATCTGCTGGGCGAGCGGTACGGCTTCCACGGCACCCCGGGCGACTACCGGCGGCTGGAGTCCTCGCTGCTGCACGAGGTGCTGCGGCGCAGGCGGGGGCTGCCGATCCTGCTGTCGGTGGTGTGGATGGAGGTCGCCCGCCGGGCGGGGGCGCCGGTGTACGGGGTCGCCCTGCCGGGGCACTTCGTCGTCGGCTTCGGGGAGGCGGAGCAGCAGGTGCTGGCCGATCCCTTCGACGGGGGCCGGGTGCTGACCGGGGCGGACGCGGAGCTGCTGGTGGTGGGCGCGACGGGGTCCCCCCTGGACCCGTCGATGCTGCGGCCGGCGGATCCGCTGGAGGTCGTGCTGCGGATCCTCAACAACGTGCGGGCGTGGGCCGCGGCGCGCCCGGAGCGGTCGGACGTGGCGCTGTGGGCGGTGGATCTGTCCCTGCTGCTCCCCTCGCATCCGGCGCGGCTGCGGTACGAGCGGGCGCAGGTGCTGGTGCGGCGCGGCCAGTTCCTGGAAGGGGCCGACGAGTTGGAGGCGTACGCGGACGTGGTGGCCGCCGTGGACGAGGCGGCCGCCACCCGGATCCAGGCGCAGGCCCAGGCGGCACGGGCGATGCTGAACTGACCACCGGGCGGCGTCGGCCGCAGAGCCTCCCGGTGCGGGGGATCTGCCGCCGGCGCTACAGCCAGCCCTTGTCGCGGGCGATCCGGACGGCCTCCGCGCGGTTTCTCGCGGCCAGCTTCTGGATGGCCGTCGACAGGTAGTTGCGGACCGTGCCCTGGGACAGGTGCAGCGCGGTGGCCAGTTCGGCGTTGGTGGAGCCGTCCTCGGCGGCCCGCAGCACCTCCCGTTCGCGGTCGGTGAGCGGGTTGGCGCCCTCCGCCAGCGCCGCCGCCGCGAGGGCCGGGTCGATCACCCGCTCCCCCGCCAGGACCTTGCGCACCGCCTCGGCGAGCTGGGCGGCCGGGGCGTCCTTGACCAGGAAGGCGTCGGCCCCCGCCTCCATGGCGCGGCGCAGGTAGCCGGGGCGGCCGAAGGTGGTGAGCACGACGAGTTTCACGCCGGGCAGTTCGCGGTGGAGTTCGGCCGCCGCCTCGATGCCGGTGGCGCCGGGCATCTCGATGTCCAGCAGAGCCACGTCCACGGCGTGCTCGCGGGCCGCCGCCAGCACCTCGTCGCCGCGGGCCGCCTGGGCGACGACCTCGATGTCCGGCTCCAGCCCGAGCAGCGCGGCCAGGGCCTCACGGACCATCGACTGGTCCTCTGCGAGCAGGACCTTGATCGTTCGGCTCATGCCGGGGATCCTACGTCCGCCCGCGCGCCCACCGGCACACGGGCGACCAGCCGGAAGCCGCTGCCGGCGGGGCCCGCCTCCAGGGTGCCGCCGGCCGTGTGCAGGCGTTCGGCGAGGCCGGTCAGGCCGTTGCCGTGGGCCGCGCCGTTGCCGCCCGTGCCGTCGTCCTCGACGGAGAGTTCGAGCACCTGGCCGCCGGGGGTGCGGCGGCGCAGCAGCTCGACCGTGCAGCGGCGGGCGCCGCTGTGGCGCACCACGTTGGTGACCGCCTCGCGCAGCGCCCAGGCCAGGGCGGCCTCGCTGTCCTCGGGGACGCCGGTGAGGTCGGGCTCGCCGGGCAGTTCGGCGGCCACGTCGGCGGCGGCCAGGGCGAGCCTGGCTCCGGCCAGTTCGTCGGCCAGGCGGGGGCGCCGGTAGCCGGTCACGGCCTTGCGTACGTCGACCAGGGCCTGGCGGCTGACCTGCTCGATGTCGGCGACCTGCCGGGCCGCCTGCTCGGGCTGGTCGGGGAGCATCCGCCCGGCCAGCTCGGCTTTGAGAGTGATCAGCGACAGGGAGTGCCCGAGCAGGTCGTGCAGGTCGCGGGCTAGGCGCAGCCGCTCCTCGTTGGCGGCGAGCCGGGCGACGGTGGCCCGGGCCTCGCGCAGCGCGATGGTGGTGCGCACGAGCTCGCGTACGCCGGTCATGGCGAAGCCGCCGAGCAGCGCGGGGATGAGCAGGGCGCCCAGGAACTCGCGCCCGTCCGGCACCGCGAGAGCGAGCGCCGCCATCAGCGCCGAGGCGCCCGGGATCGTCCAGCGGGCCAGCCGCAGGGGCAGCGCGGCCCCGGAGGCGATGGCCACGTACACGAACAGCACCAGCCACTCCCGGCCCAGGGCCAGGACCAGCAGGGCGGACTCGGCGGCGAGGAACGCCAGCGAGCCGAGCGCCAGGGCGTTGCGCTCGCTGCGGCCGGTGTGGAAGACCAGCAGCAGGTACCAGACGACGAACACCGCCAGCCCGAGCCAGCCCAGCGCCTGGGCGAGCACGCCGTGGCCCCCGTCCAGCAGGTCGGTGACGGGGGCGCTCAGATAGACGAGCCAGATCCCGGTCCACAGGATCTTGACGATCCACTGTCTGCGGTTCTCGGGACGTCTGCCCATGGCGGCGCCGCCGAGGCCGCCCGGGCTTGTCGTTGCCATGGTCATACGGGACATGGTCACCCGCGCGGCTGACGGATGGGCAGTGCCGTCGGTCCGCTCCGGCGGATGACGGATGTCATGCCCGGCCGGCGGACCTCATGCCCGTAGTGCCCGAAGAGCAGCGCGCCGATCGGCCGCGCCGCGAAGGGACCGGCTGGGCCGCAAGAAGCTGCTGGTGCTGAGCCTGCTGATGATGGGCGGGGCCACCTTCGCGATCGGTCTGCTGCCGACCCAGCCCCGGGGACGTCATGCCCCGCCGGGGAACGTCGTGCCCACCGGGGAACATCGTGCCCGCCGGGGAACGTCCCGCCCGGCGGGCGGCCGTCAGCTGGGGCCGGTGCAGGTCAATTGGGGTCGGTGTCGATGACCGCCACCCGGTCCGTCTTGCTCTTCAGGGCTTCGCGCAGGGCGCCGTAGACGTCCTCGGGCGTGACGGGCGTCTTCTCCCCGTTGGCACGAGTGATCAGCACGCCGTCGAAGGCACCGCCGTACAGCTTCTTCAGGGCGTTGAGGTCCGGCTTCTCGACCAGCTTGCCGTCGACCGCGGTCACCCTGAGGAACTTCCACAGGGACTTCTCCGGGCTCATCGGCACCGAGTGCGCCGGGTCCGTCTGCACGGTGACGTTGGCCGACATGGCCGGCTCGGCGAACTCCTTCATCATCCGGTCGACCTCGGCCTTGGACACCGTGGGCTGCCGGACGGTGGTGGGGACGGCCACCGGGGCGGAGGAGCCGGTCTCCACCTGGGTGCGGAAGGCCTTCACGACCGCGGTGGCCGACCGGCCGACGTCGATGCCCTGGCCGGCCTTGCCGTAGACGGGGATCGCCTTGCCGGAGACGAACTTGATGGTGCCCTCGGTCATCGACCCGGCACCGCCGGACACGTCCTCGAGCGCGGCCTGCAGCTTCTCCTCGTCGATGGGGATGACCGGGTCCACGACCCGCTCGTTGCCGAAGAGGGAGCCGATCACGGAGATGGGGTTGTAGTCGCTGCCCGCGGCGTCCTCGACGGTGGCGTCGGTGTCGAGCTGGAGGCCGGCGTTGTCCGGCTGCAGTTCGACGGTCTTGCCGGCGACCTGCAGCTTGAGCGGCTTGTCGAGCCGTTCGGCGAGGGCGTCGTTGAGCTTCTTGACGGCCTCGTCGCGGGTGCCGCCGCCGATGTCGACGCCGAGGACGGTGGTGCCCTTGGGGACGTCGGAGTGGTTCATCAGCAGCCCGGCGCCGTAGGCGACACCGACGAGTGCGACCACGCCGCCGCCGACCAGGACGAGCTTGTTGCGCCCCTTCTTCTTCGGCGCCTGCGCGGACTTCGCGGAGGACGGGGAGACCGGCTCGGGCAGCCTGGGCGGAGTGTGCGGGCCGGGGCCGCCGGCGGGGGTGCCGCCCGTGCCGGGCGCGCGGCCGAAGTCCGCGTCGGGCGAGACGACCGGGATGCCGCTGGTGACGGTGTGCCCGGAGACGTTGTCGTGCCGGGGGTAGCCGGGGGTGCCCTCCGGTGCGGGGGCCTGCGGGGTGAGGATCGCGGTGTCGTCGCTGAGACCGGCCGCGGAGCCGCCCGGGGCCTCGGAGGCGCCGGAACGGGGCTCGGAGTAGCCGGCCGCCGGGACGGCCGGGCCCTTGCCGGTGACCGGGCCGGTGGTGGGTCCGGCGGGGCCCTGACCGCTCTGGCCGGGCCGGTCGCCGGCGTCGCCGGGGCGGTCGCCGGTGAAGTACGGCAGGTCGTCTCGCCGGGGCTCGCTGCTGCCGCGCGGGCCTGAGCCGAGCGCCTCGGTGACGTCGAAGGAGCCGGTGCCGCCGCCGTGCCCGGGGGCCACCGGACCACCGGTCGCGCCGGGGAGCCCGGAGCCGGGTGCGGAACCGTTCGTGCCGCCGGAGCGGGTGGCGCCGGGCACGCTCATCGCGCCGACTACCCCACCGGGACGTCCGCCGCCGGGCGCACCCGCTGGCTTGGCACCGGAGGAACCAGCGGAAGGTGCACCCGAACCGCCCGATCCGCCCGGACCGCCCGAGCCGGTCGAACCGGACGAACCGCCCGGTGTGCTTGTGCCGTTGGCGGGGGTGGCGCCCGAACCGCCCGCGGACTGCGGGGGCTTGCGGGGCGCGAACCAGTCGCTGGTCGCCTTCTCCTCGGCGGGCTGCTGAGCGGGGACGGAGGAGGCACCGGCGGACGGCTCCGCGGACCGCGCGGCCTGGCCCGCCGCCTGACCGGACGCACCGGGCCCACCGGGCTGCGCCGGCCGGTCGCCGCCCGCGGCCTTCTGGCCGCTGCCGCTGGAGGTGCCGGTGCCCGGCGCGGAGCTCTGGGCGGCGACGGCCTTGCCCTTGACGTCCGAGACGGGCTTGCGCACGACGACGGGCGGGATGGGCCGCGATCCTGGGATGTTGATGCGGACCCGCGTCGTCAGCGTGGTCTCGGTCTTGCGGTCCTCCGAGCGCGCGGCCGCGTCGCCGCCCGCACCCGTGCCCGCCTCCGGAACCGTCGGCGTCCCGTAGGGCGGGGTGCCCGACGGGTATGCGGCTCCGCCGCGCCCGCTGGGCCCGGAGGACGGAGTGTCAGTTTCACGACTCAAGGCAGGTTCTCCCGGTTGGCTCCGCCGCCCGTCACGACCTCACGGTGGGGGGTCCCCCCGGCTCGGGCGAGGCCGAGGGCTTGGGGGAGGCTCGGCGGCGCGCACCACCATACTGTCCGCGTCCCGCGCGTATCCCAGGACCGCTGGGGAAACCCACACCGGACCCGCACCCCCGTCACCCGGCGAACCGGTACGTCACTTGCCAAGTCGGGCAGAACCGCCGTCGGGTTGCCCGCCCGGTGAAAGGGTGGCGCAGATCACAGCGAGAGCGATGCCGCCGAGCAGGAAGAGATACGAGCCGCCGCTCGCGGCGAACAGGAAGTCACCCTCCGGGCGGCTGGTGGTGAGCAGGATGACGGCGAGCGTCCAGCCGCCGCCCGCGGC
>NZ_BAAAIZ010000039.1:0-46813 GCF_039526425.1 Streptomyces thermospinosisporus | reverse complement strand
GGCAGCGGCGGCGGCGCGGCTGCGCAGGGCGCGGGCCGCCCCCAGGCACAGGCCGGCCTCGGCGGCGAGGGCGAGCAGCAGGCCGCCCGGGAACCAGGCCGGCTGCACCAGCGCCCCGGCCGCCCCGACGACGGCGCCGAGGACGAACAGCCCCAGATACGCGGCGATCCGCCCGGCGGACGGCGGGCGCAGCGGCTGGGCGAGCAGGGGCCCGTTGCCGCCGCTCATGGCGTCTCTCCGATCCCGGCGAACAGGTCACTCTCCCTGATGCCGGACGGACGCCCCCGTACCAACTCGTAGTACTCGGTGGTGAACAGGGGCTGGGCGAGCCCGTTGGAGAGGACGAAGTACGGCTCGTGCACGGTGATCTGGGTGGCGTGCGTGCGCATCGCGGCGGCCTTGGCCGCGGCGGCGGGCCCGGTGCCCTCGACGGCGGCGGTGATGCGCTCGTCGTCGACGACGCCCGGCACGTCGTCGACGGTGGCCGCCTTCTCGAAGGGCAGGCGGGGCAGGTCCTCCCGGAGCCGGTCGAAGGCCTGCTCGGCGACGGAGCGGGGGACCCGGTTCCAGTAGACCTTGGAGACGGGGCAGCCGGCCTCCTCGGCCAGCTCGACGGCCCGCATGGCGACGCGGTTGGTCTGGATGTGGTCGGGATGCCCGTATCCGCCGTTGTCGTCGTAGGTGACGAGCACCTGGGGCCGCACCTCGCGGATCACCTCGACGAGCAGCCGGGCCGCCTGGTCCACGTCGGCCTGCCAGAAGCAGCCGGGGTCGTCGTTGTCGGGCAGCCCCATCATCCCGGAGTCGCTGTACCGGCCGGCGCCGCCGAGCAGCCGGAAGTCCTTCACGCCGAGCGCGCGCATGGCCTCGCTCAGCTCCCGGTGGCGGTGCTGCCCGAGGGCGGCACCGCTGAGGTGGGCCAGTTCGGGCGGGATGACCTCGCCCCGCTCGCCGAGCGTGCAGGTGACCAGCGTCACGTGCACGCCCTCGGCGGCATACCGCGCCATGGTCACGCCGTTGTTGATCGACTCGTCGTCCGGGTGCGCGTGCACCAGCAGCAGACGACGAGCGGGCAGTTCCGTCATGGCCCCAGCCTACGAGGCCACGGCGGCGCGCCGGTGGTTCCGGGCCCGTCATGCCTTGTCATCGAGTACATGAGCGATGGCAAGCGCGATGCGCTCGATCCAGTCGATGGCGTCTGTCACCTCGGCCTCGTCGATCGGACGCCGCTGTTTGAGATCCCCGTCGATCAGGTCGGCGTCATGTGCGATCTTGTTGCGGCGCTGGGTGATCTCCAGAAAGCGGCTGCGCAGCGTCTTCTCGTTGAATGTCGTGCGCCCCTGGAAGAACTCCTTGTTGATGCAGCCCGCCGCCTCGTACCAGACCTTTTTCTCGGTCACGAGTCTGAGCACTTCGGCGATCTTGCCAGGGTGCTGGAGGGCCTGGACGGAGAGCTTGTCACGCAGGTGCTCCACGACCGCCTCGGAGAGCGTGACCTCACCCCGCCGCACTGCCTCGACCTGGTGCAGCGGCAGCTCGTATCTCCGCAACTGGGGCGGCATCGCGGGGCTGTCCTTCAGCGTCAGTTCAGCGACCCGGCGCAGCACCTCCTCGTGCAGCCAGTGGTCAAGGGCGGCGACGGCCTGCACCCAGGCGGCCCGGTAGAAGTCGTCGATGTCGATCGTGGGAGACCGGAAGGGCGTGAGCATTGACTGAAACAGTCCCCTCGGTTTCCGGAACACGTCCCTCACGTCTTGACGTGCTCCGTGCCGTCGTCCTGGTAGCGCGGCAGGCCGCTCGTGGAGATGGTCCACTCCCCGATGGTGACGTCCTCGCCGTAGACGAAATCCTTGCGGGTGGCGTACCGGGGGCCTTCGGGGGTGGGGTGGATGTCGGTGAAGACAGCGCCGGTGCCGGTGCGGGGATCGAAGATCGCGTAGACGGGGATGCCGATCAGGGGGTAGTCGCGGAGCTTGGCGACCCAGTCGTTGTCCGGGTTGGAACGCGAAGCGACCTCGACAGCGGCGAGGAGGGTGCGAGGGTCAAAGGTTCCCTCACCTTCCATGTCCGCCTCTGCGATCACCATGACGTCGGGGCGACGCAGGATGCCTTCGAGTTCGTCCTCCACATCGGGCTTGCCCGTGTGGGCGACGATCTCTTCCGGCATCACCTTCTCCAGCCGTTTCCGGAGCCGCGCTGTGGTCAGCTCGTGCCGAGCGCTGGGCGCGTTCAGGTCGTGGACGATCCCTTCCTTGGTGATCTCGAACTTGCCCGGCAGCGTGTCGTCCGTGGACTGCAGGAAGTCGCGCATGGCCCGGTACCGGTGAGAGGCGCTTTGCTGCGCGTCGTCGGATGGGATGGTCATGGCGCTCGGTCCTCGTCATCCGTGCCCAGGGGAAGCATCGTCACGTTCACGCTAGGCGGCCTCCTGGAGATCGCTTCGGCAGTCGCGGCAGAGTGCTCCGGGATGGGGTGAACGGAAGCCGCGGTCGCAGCCGTCGCAGTTCCGCATCGGGTACCGGGTGGGTGCCGGTGGGGCTGTGGCCCGTGCTCGGTACGGGGCGGGGGGCGGGAGCTGAGCGGCAAGGCGGTGAGCCAGGAGGGCGGCGGGGCGCCGTAGGCCCTCCGGCGGTAGATCGGCGGTCAGAGCCCTGCGTACGGCCGTGGGGGTGACGTCCCGTTCCAGCCAGGCGGCGACACCGGGCGCCAGATGGGCCGTGTCGTCGGCCGAGAGGAGCAGTCGTGAGTCATGGCGGCGGAGGTCCGCCAGGAGGTCGGTGGCGGCCTGGAACAACGCGGGGACATTGCACTCGGGGCGGGGCACTGCGGGGAGCAGCCTGCCCCGGGGTTCTCGCGGCCCACGGCTCCCACTGCTCCCACTGCTCCCGCTCGGGGTGTGCTCCGCCCGGGGCTCCCGGGGCTCCCGGGAATCCCGGGGTGCCCGTGGCGCCCGGGAGACGCCTTCGATGGAGCGGCGGGCCGCCGCCGGCTGGTTGCAGGAGATCGTGCGGGTGACGATCCGGCCGGAGGGGGTGCGGACGCGTTCGCGCCGCAGATAGCCGTGCGCCTCCAGCTCGCGCAGGGCCGCGGCGATCCGGGTGGCTCCCTCGGGGAACCGGGCGGCGAGGGTCTTGATGTCGACCGGTGCGCCCTTGGGCAACGACTGGAGGTGGGTGCCGAGCCCGATCGCCAGCAGCGAGAGTTCCGGATGCTGGGCCAGGTGGTTGCCGATCACCACGAAGCGGGAGGTGTGGCGGGTGTTGTCGTGCTGGAGCCCGCCCGTGCGGTGGGCCGCTCCGGGCCGCCGGTTCGGGTGCTTGTCGCCCGCAAGGCGGGCCTGCGCGCGCGAGGGCACGCTAGGGTTCTGCGTATCCATCAGGAAGGTCCACTCTTCCTCGGTGGTCAGGCCCTCGCACTGGGATTGCCCGTCCCGGCGGGGGCCGTTACATGTCTGCGGTTGTGGTGGTGCGTTGCGCTGAGCGTCGGGCCTGGAGGGCTGGCAGTTCCAGCCGGTCCGGGGATGTTCACCCGCCCGAGTGAGCGCGGCCGTGGGCGGGAGGGGTGGGGCTTGGAAGGGTTCTTTCACCCCGAGTTCTTTGCCTTTCAGTCGTCGACGGCACCGGAACGCGGGGAGCCGGGTTCCAGTGCCGTGAGATCCATCTCCGCCCGGACGGTCATGCGCGGGAAGCACCCCTCACGGGTCGGGTCCTGGTCTCGGCGATTTCCTGATTCACGTCACTCAGCGTGTCCGACCGGACGTACCGTGTGAAGTAGTTGCTTCGCTACGTAGAGCTACCGTCCAGGACTTGTCCAGCGCTGTCCGGGCTGTCGGCACGGCTCCTGCGGGCGGGGCGCGACAGCACGGCACAGCACTACGGAGGGGCGCGCATGTCGGTGAACGGCGAGGCGGTGCGGGTCAGGACCGAGACGGATCAGACGGACGAGCCGGGCTGGGAGGTGGACCCGGACGACGCCTGGGCCCTCGCCGTAGTGGCTACCGTGGGACGGCAGTTGAGGCTCCGCCGGGAGGCCGCAGGGATGCGGGTCGGCGAGTTCGCGGCGGCGGTCGGGTACGGGGAAGACCTGGTCTACAAGATCGAGGCCGGCAAGCGGATCCCCCGCCCCGAGTATCTGGACACGGCGGACGAGGTGCTCGGCGCCCGGGGGCTCGTCGCGGCGATGAAGGAGGACGTGAAGAAGGTCCGGTACCCGAAGAAGGTCCGGGATCTGGCGCAGATGGAGGCGCGGGCGGTGGAGCTTCAGCTCTACGATCCCTTGAACATCCACGGGCTACTGCAGACGCCTGACTACGCCCGAGGGCTGCTCCTCATGAGGCGCCCCGCCTACTCGGCGGAGGAGGTGGAGCGGTTCATCTCCGCTCGTGTAGCTCGCAAGGCCGTCTTCGAGCGAGACCCTGCACCTGAACTCAGTTTCGTCCTGGAGGAGTGGACGCTTCGGCGGCCACTGGGCGGAAGAACCAGGCTGCGTCAGCAGCTGGAACACTTGCTCGAACTAGGGCAGTTGAGGAACGTCGAGTTGCAAGTGATGCCGACGGACCGTGAGGAGCACGCCGGACTGGCAGGTGGCATCGAGGTGCTGAAGTTCGAGGACGGCTCAATGGTGGGACGTTCCCCGGCAGTTGCCAACGGCCGACCGGTTTCCGAGCCCAGGCAGCTCCGTATCCTGGAACTCCGGTATGGCATCATCCGGGCGCAGGCCCTCACGCCACGTGAGTCCGCCTCATTCATCGAGCAACTGCTGGGGGAAACATGACCCGCAAGACCTCGTCCGGGGACGCCTCCGACCTGGCGTGGTTCAAGAGCAGCTACAGCAGCAGCAGCGAGGGCGACTCCTGCATAGAGATCGCTGTGGAGCCCAGCACCGTCCACGTCCGTGACTCGAAGCACCTCGAAGGCCCCCAGCTGGCCTTCACCCCCACCGCGTGGGCCGACTTCGTGCCGTACGCGGTCGGGGGCTGAGCCGGCGACTCCTACTCGACCTCGGCCTCCGGTACGTCCATGTCGCTGCCAAGGGAGCGGGCGATGGCCGTGAACTCGTTCAGGGCGGACTGGAGGTCGCGGACGATCTCCTCGGCGATCACCTCGGGCGGCAGGCCGCTGTCGGCGTCGTCCAGGGCGGGATCCTTCATCCACGTGATGTCGAGGTTGACCTTGTCGCGGGCGATCAGTTCCTCGTAGGTGAACTTCTTGAACGGCCCGTTCTCGTCCTCCGACTCGACACGCGAGGAGCGGGGCTCACCTGGCCGGTAGGCCGCCACGAAGTCGTCCAAGTGGGCGCGGGTCAGCGGGCGCTGCTTCAGCGTGAAGTGCTGACCCGTGCGGAAGTCGTAGACCCACGTCTCGGTGGTGTGCGGCTTGCCGTCGGCGCGCGGGGGCTTCTTCTCGAAGAAGAGAACGTTCGCCTTGACCCCGCCCGCGTAGAAGATGCCGGTGGGCAGCCTCAGGATGGTATGCAGGTCGAACTCGTCGAGCAGCTTGCGGCGGACCTTCTCTCCCGCGCCGCCTTCGAAGAGGACGTTGTCGGGGAGGACGACGGCTGCGCGCCCGCCAACCGCTGTGAGCGACATGATGTGTTGCAGGAAGTTCAGCTGCTTGTTGGTGGTGGTGGCGGTGAAGTCCTCGCGGTCGTACTGGATGTCTTCCTTCTCGACTTCGCCGTCCTGACCGATCACGGTGATGGCGGACTTGCGGCCGAAGGGAGGGTTCGCGAGGACCAGGGTTGCGTGCTTGCCGCTGGGCTTCTCAGCGAGGGCGTCTCCGACGGTGATCAGGCTCGGGCCGTCGCTCTTGCCGATGCCGTGGAGGAGCATGTTCATCGCAGCGAGGCGGGCGGTACCGGTGACGAGTTCGTTGCCCCAGATCTTGCGGCCCTCGTCATAGGCCCTGCGCTCGTCCAGCGACATGGTCTTCATGTGGTGGTCGCGGATGTAGGCGTGGGCAGCGATGAGGAAGCCACCGGTGCCGCAGGCCGGGTCGGTGATGGTGTCGTCCGGGCCGGGCTGCATGACGTCGACGATGGCGTCGATGAGGGGGCGGGGCGTGAAGTACTGGCCGGCGCCGGTCTTGGTGTCCGAGGCGCCCTTGGCGAGCAGGCCCTCGTAGGCGTCGCCCTTGAGGTCGGTGCCGGTGACCGTCCAGTCCTCGCGGCCGATCAGGTCGACGACGAGTTTTTCGAGGAGGGCGGGCTTGGTGATGCGGTTCTGGGCTTCGGCGAAGATCGTGCCGATGGTGGTGTCGGGGTGGCGGCCCAGGTTCTCGAGGACAGCGCGGTAGTGCTTCTCGAGCTCGGGGCCGCGCTTGGTGACGAGGGACTTCCAGTTGTACTCGGCGGGGACGACGGCGCTCATGTCGTGGCCGTCCCACGGATCGTTCTCGATCTCGTCGACCATCTTGAGGAAGAGCAGGTAGGAAAGCTGCTCGACGTACTCGATGGTGGACATGCCGTTGTCGCGGAGGACGTTGCAGTAGTTCCAGAGCTTGGAGACAAGCGTGTTGGTCTGGGCAACCGCCTTGGCCGTCTTGGCCGACTCGGCGGCGGGCTGCTGGGCGTCTGCGGGGGCGGTCACAGGTCGAACTCCTGCTGTACGGCGAGGGCGGGGGCGGGGGTCGGTTCGGGGGCTGGGGCGGTTGACTCAGCGGCTCGCTGCCCAGGCATCTTGGCCGCGCCCTTGCGCTGACGCTTGGGCTTGGGCTGCGCTGCCCGTTCGGCAGCGATACGGGCGAGAGCCACCGCTGCGGGGACATCAGCCTCGTTCTGTGCAACAAGCTCCCCTTGGAACGCCTTACGCAAAAGGGCGTCCCGTAGGTTCACCCCTTGGCGGAGGACACGTTCAGTGGTTGCGCGAGCGTGCCTGAGCTGGGTCAGCCGTTCTTCGATCCGCTCCGCGATCCGTTCCTGCTCACATCGCGGCGGCACGGGCACGGGCAAGTTCTTGATCTTACTCAGGCTGATGGAGGCAAGGTTTGTACTCTGCTTCCCGTTTCCCTCGAACCACTTCGCTGCGCCGTTCGCATACCAGGAAAGAAGTTCCGGAATGAGCACATCATCGCGGATGCGCGCCCTGAAGACGTGGTTCTGGTGAATGGCGTCGGGAACCTGCCCGCGCCAAACCCATCCTCTGCCCAGCTTGTCGCGGTCACCTCCCTCATTCATCAGGACGTCACCGTCTTGCAGTCTCAGCTGTTCAGCCTTCTTCTGCGGAACTCGAATGCTCGCGACATGCTCGAGGTCGAGGCGACCACGCTGGACATTGGCTACACGCAGGTACGGAACTTCAGGAAAGTCCGGATCGGACTGCTTCTTCTTGTCCTTTGTCACGCCACCGACGACATCGGCCAACTCGCCAAGGCGCATCCATCGCCAATCCGCTGGGATGCGCGGCAGATTCCCATCGATCGAACCGGCCTCTTCGGGATCTGGCGCAGCGGGGTCGTCAGCTCCGACAACAACGCTGGCAGTGAAGTCGGTGACCCGCTCAAGCAGGCCATCGATGCGCCGCGCAACCTTGCGAACACCCTCCTCGGCAGCATCCAGCCGCGACAACTGCTCTTCGAGCGCCTCGACGATCCGGTGCTGCTCCGCAAGCGGTGGAAGTGGCAGCCTGATCTTCTTCAAAGCGCCGCCCGCAATCCCCACCTGCCCAGCGGACGTCTTGATGCACTGCCGCACCTGCCGCCGCACGAAGGCCGAAGCCCAGGCATAGCAGGCGAAACGACTGTCGATCACCCGAGAGTCAAGCCGTACCCGAATCAGTTTGTCCGGGTAGGTCAAATCACCCACACCCTGGGGGACTTGCGCACAGGCACCTACGAACTCCGGATTACCGTTGTACCGGGTGAAGAGCAGATCACCGGGCCTGAGCATGCCGTCACGCTCCTCGACTTCAGCGGACTCCATCCCCGTATAACGCAAGTCCGACAAGTGAAGCTTCATGGGGCGAACTGCACCGATGCGCAGAATCGGCACACCATCGGGTGTGGCTCCAGGGCGCGAGACATAGATTCCGTTGCGAACCGATTCCGCAACCTCTCCCAGTTCCACCCACGCCCAGCTGGATGGGATCGGAATACCGTCCACGCTCTCGCTCAAGCCAGTTCCTGATTCAGCTCATCCAACAGTTCCAGCGCCCGGTCCTTGTCCCCGAACGCCCGCATGAAGCCTCGGCCGCCGCCGCGCTCCGAGAAGGGTGCCACGGAGAAATCCCCGGGCTCGATGCCGACATCGACGGCGATGGCGTTCTTTATCCGCTCCAGCCACCACAGCTGGTCCTCGGTGAACTCCGCGCCCGCCTGCCGCTGGCGCAGCAGCCAGCCCTCGAAGCGCTCCTCGACCACCGTACGGTACGGCTTCAGCTCGTCGTCCGCGCCCAGCTCGTAGCGGATGAGCCGCATCAGGTCGCCGAGGCCTGCCTCCTTGCCGGGGCCGGCCGCGGCCTTGCCGAGCTGTTCGTAGTGGTCCCACAGGACCGCCGGAGTCCAGGCACGGTTCGTGGCGCGGATGCGGCCCGCCAGCTCCCGCAGCGCGGCCCGTGCCTCGCGCGGAGGGACCCGCGAACCGCTGCCCAGGGCGACGCGTATCGCCGCGTTCTCGTCCCGTTGCTCCTTCTCCAGCAGGGAGTTGAACTCGGCCAGTTCCTTGCGTGCCCGCTCCTCCCTCGGGACCTCGCGGACCTCGGTGACCTTGACCTCGGTCGTCTCGTCGTAGGTCAGGTCCTGCTGGTGGCGGATCTCGAGGATGAGTTTGCGCAGCCCGGGGCGGGCGGTGAGCGGGGCCACCGCGTCGTGGACCAGCTTCTGCGCCAGTTCCCGACCACCCTCGCGCCGGGCCCGGTCCTGCGTGTCGACGTCCACCGCGTCCGTGATGCGGCGGGCCAGGTCGGCCAGGCTCGCTCCCCCGGACGCCTCGGCCAGGAGCTTCCTCTCCTCGTCCCCGAGCTGGCGGTCGATGCGGGCCAGCCGCCGGGCCAGGGTCTCCGCCTCGTCGGCCGTCAGGGACCGTGTGCCGGCCTTGTCGAGGAGTCTGGTCAGCGGGATGCCGCGCTGTGCGCCCGCCGGGATCAGCGGGCGGGCGTCCACCAGCGGGGAGTCGGTGACACCGACCGCGTCGATGAGGACGAAGCGGTCCTTGCGCAGGTCGGGCGCCGCCTCCGGGGTGACCGCCTTCAGCTCGTCCGCGTCGATGGAGCGGGCGCCCCGGCCCTTCATCTGCTCGAACATCACCGGGCTCTTCACCGGACGCAGGAAGATCACACACTCCAGCGGCTTGACGTCCGTGCCCGTGGCGATCATGTCGACGGTGACCGCGACCCGCAGCCGGGGCGAGTTGCGCAGGTCGTTGATGAGGGCCTCGGGGTCGTCGCCGTCGTCACGGGACCGGTAGGTGATCTTCTTGGCGAACTCGTCGCCCCGGCCGAAGACCTGCTTGACCTGCTTGAGCACCTCGTCGGCGTGGTCGTCGTAGGGGCCCGCGAAGATCAGGGTCTTGGGGAGGTCGGCCCTACTGGGGAACCAGCGCTTCCAGTTGTCTCGGTAGACCGTCAGCACGGCGCGGACCTCGTCCTCCGTGATGACCGTGCGGCCGATCTGCGGGGCGGTGTAGGTGAAGTCCTCGTCCAGTTCCTCGTACCGCTGGGCGCGGGTCTGCCGGTCGCGGATGCGGACCGTCGTGCCCGCCTCGATCGTCGCGACGGCGCCCTCGTCCCGCAGGTCGGTCCTGACGCGGACGATGTCGAAGTCGACGTTGACACCGTCGGCGACCGCCTGTTCGTAGGTGTACCGCGAGACCTCGTTGTTGTCGAAGAAGCCCTTGGTCTGGCGGGTGGGCGTGGCGGTGAGGCCCACGAGATGGGCGTCGAAGTACTCCAGGACGCCGCGCCACAGGCCGTAGATGGAGCGGTGGCACTCGTCGACGACGATCACGTCGAACGACTCGATCGGGACGTCGGGGTTGTACTCCACCGTGATCGGCTCGTCCGCCACGTAGGACTCGTCCAGCGGCGCGGCGGCGTCGTCCTCGCGGTCCTGGGTCTCCGCCCCGTCGTCCAGCGGCTCGCCCTTGAGGAGGGCGTACATCCGCTGGATCGTCGA
Source organism: Streptomyces thermospinosisporus (assembly GCF_039526425.1). Lineage (NCBI taxonomy): Bacteria > Bacillati > Actinomycetota > Actinomycetes > Kitasatosporales > Streptomycetaceae > Streptomyces > Streptomyces thermospinosisporus. The sequence continues at coordinate 36,707 of NZ_BAAAIZ010000039.1, read as the reverse complement.
GATGACCACCGAGGAGGTCTCCTGGAGGCCGCCGCGGCCCAGCATGTCGACGTTGTAGAGGTCGGTGAGCTTCCGGTTCTCGTCCGGGGTGCGGTACTTGTCGAACTCCGCGCGGGCCTGGCGGCCGAGGTTGTTGCGGTCGACGAGGAAGAGGATCCGGCGGGCACCGGCGTACCGGAGCAGCCGGTAGGTCTCGGTGACCGCGGTGAAGGTCTTGCCGGCACCCGTGGCCATCTGGATCAGGGCGCGCGGCCGGTCGGCGGCCAGGGACTCCTCGAGGCCTGTGATCGCCTCGACCTGGGCCATGCGCAGGCCATGCGTCTCCAGCAGCGGCATGGCGGTGCGCAGGGCCGCCCGGAAGGTGGGCGCGTCCGGGTGCTCGTCGGCGTACCGCATCCACCCGGCGAGGGTCTCGGGGCGGTGGAAGGAGAAGACCTCGCGGGAGCGGGCATCCGGATCGATCCGGTTGAGGAAGTACGTCTCGGTGCCGGTGGTGGCGTAGCGGAAGGCGAAGGGCTCCTCGCTGCGCCATACGGCCATGGCGTGTTCCTTGAGCACGCCCGCCGCGTACCGCTCGTTCTGGGCGAGGGCACCGGCCAGGGGTGTCCCCTCGCGCTTGGCCTCGATGACGCCGACGATCTTCCCGTCGACGTAGAGGACGTAATCGGCGCGGCCGGTGGCGAGGGTGAACTCACGGACGGCGACGCCCGTGCCTGCCAACGGGTTGGCGTCCGCTTTGTCCTGGACCAGCCAGCCTGCCTTGACCAGCATCGCGTCGATCTTTGCTCGCGCCTGCACCTCATTGAGCGGGGCGGGACGCTGGGCGCGCTCCACGATGGCGTCGCGCGCGGCGGAGGCAACAGGCCGGGGCTTGAGCCGTTCACGGTCGTATTGCTGCTGGTGCACTGCCCGCAGCTCGGCAATCTGTGCTTGCAGCTCCTCGACCTGCGCGGCGTAGGTGGCCTTGGCCCGTTCGGCGCTGGCGATGATCCGTTCGGCCTCGGCGCGGGCCCGGCGTTCGGCCTCCAGGCGGTCGCCCACCTCCGACAGCTTCACGCGGGACTCGGCCAGTGTGCGCCGGTGCCCGTCCAGCGCCTCGCGCAGCTCCGCGATCTCCTGCGGATCGGTCTGGGGCGTCTCGGCGGGGAGCGTGGGCGGGACGAACGCGGTGACCGCTCGGGTGCCGCCCATGGCCCGGTCGAAGAGATCGCCCAGCTGCCAGCACAGCTTCAGGGCTTCCAAGGCCTTGGTGGTGTCGAAGAGGTGGTTGTGCGCGGCGTCGTTGCGGCCCCGGCGCAATGTGTCGAAGGCGGCACGGCTCCAGCCGACCAGGACCCCGGCCCGGGTGAGCGCGTTGAGACGGTCGATCTGGCGGGTCCCTTCGACGCGCGTGCCCGTCCGCGTGACGAACTCCTGGGCCAGCACCTCACCGAACTGGCCGGCGCTGACGTAGGCGGCGTTCGGGTTGGTCAGGACGGTGAGTTCGGCCTGGGAGCCGTAGATGGCAAGGAGCGGCTGGTAGCCGTAGAGGCGCCCGAAGTTGGGAGACGCCTTCGCGAGCTCCCGCAGTCTCCTGTCCACGCTCTCGTCGTCCACGCGCGCCGCCCCCCTCGTCCCCTCGCTGTGCCCCCGCTCGGGCCGCGCCCGACAAGCTTACGGAGTCTCGGCCAGGGGGAGCAGGAAAACCGGACTCACGAAGCCCGGACCGCGGCGTGGGCCGAACACGCCTTGGGGCACCGGCCGAGCGTTGCTCAGAACTTGATGCTGCCGATCATGCCCGCGATGTTCGTCGTCAGATCGTTGATCGTCGGAGCGATGGTGGAGGACGCGAGGTAGAAGCCGAGGAGCATGCACACGATCGCGTGGCCGGCCTTCAGGCCCGACTTCTTGATCAGCAGGAAGACGATGATCGCCAGCAGCACCACCGCCGAAATCGAGAGTGCCACGGCGGCTCACCTCCAAGGGTCCAAGACATGGGGGCAGACAAGTCGACACGGCCATCCAGTTGTTGATGCAGTTGTCGACACAGATAAATCCACGTGCGTGCCAAGCGGGTTCATACCCACTCCGCGCCAGCGATCATAACTATTCGTGCCTGCGCATCGATCGGCGCACGGCCGCACAAGGGGGCGCATGGCCAATATGGTCAGGGCATGACGACCGAGACCGACTCCTTCCCCCGACGGCACGCCCGCACCCAGCGCTTCACGCTCGGCGCGCCGCGTTCGTTCACCGTGGCGCCCGACGGCTCCCGTGTCGTGTTCCTGCGCTCGGGTTCCGGCACGGACCGGGCGAACTCGCTGTGGGTGCTCGACACGGAGGAGGGCACAGAGCGCGTGGCGGCCGACCCGCGCGCCCTCCTCGGAGGCACCGAGGAACACCTCTCCCCGGAGGAGCGGGCCCGGCGCGAACGCAGCCGCGAGGGCGGGGCCGGCATCGTCTCCTACGCCACCGACGCCGCCGTGGAGCTGGCATCTTTTGCCTTGTCAGGGCGGCTTTTCACGGCCGAGCTGCGAGCCGGGACGGCACGCGAGCTGCCCGCCGCCGGCCCGGTGATCGACCCCCGCCCCTCCCCCGACGGCCGCCATGTCGCCTACGTCGCCGGCGGCGCCCTGCGGGTCGTCTCCGCGGAGGGAGCGGACGACCGCGCACTCGCCGCCCCCGACGGCGACCACGTGTCCTACGGAATGGCCGAGTTCATCGCCGCCGAGGAGATGGGGCGCTCGCGGGGGTTCTGGTGGGCACCGGAGTCGGACCGGTTGCTCGTGGCGCGCGTGGACGACACGCCGGTGCGGCGGTGGTGGATCTCCGATCCGGCGCACCCGGAGCGGGAGCCGAGCCGGGTGGCGTACCCCGCGGCGGGCACCGCCAATGCCGACGTACGGCTGTTCGTGATCGGGCTCGACGGGGTGCGCACGGAGGTGTCCTGGGACCGGGCCCGCTACCCGTATCTCGCGCGAGTGCACTGGTCAGGGGCGGGTGCGCCGCTGCTGCTGGTGCAGGCGCGCGATCAGCGCAGCCAGCTGTTCCTGGCGCTGGACCCCGACACCGGGGCGACCCGGATGGTGCACGCCGACGAAGATCCGACTTGGCTTGAACTTATCCCCGGGGTTCCGTGCTGGAGCCCCTCCGGGCGGCTGGTGCGGATCACCGACGAGGGGGGTGCACGGCGCCTGGTGGTGGGCGAACGGCCGCTCACCGGGCCGCAGTTGCACCTGCGGGCGGTGCTCGACGTCTCCGACGACGACGTGCTGGTCGCGGCCTCGGCGGGCGAGGAGGCGGCCGAGCCGGAGATCGGCGAGGTGCACGTGTACCGGGTGAACGAGCTGGGTGTGGAGCGGCTCTCGCAGGAGCCCGGGGTGCACTCGGCGGTGCGGGCCGGGGACGTCACCGTGCTGGTGTCGGCGACCCTGGACCGGCCAGGTTCGCGGGTGCGGATCCTGCGTGACGGGAAACCGACGGCGGCTGTCCTGTCATATGCCGACGATCCCGGCATGTCGCCCCGGGTGACCTTGACCTATGGGGGCGCACGCCGCATCCCGTGCGCCGTGCTTATGCCCCGGGACTACTCCGGGAACGCCCCGCTCCCCGTCCTCATGGACCCCTACGGCGGACCCCACGGCGCCCGGGTGCTGGCCGCGCACAACCCGCACCTCACCTCGCAGTGGTTCGCCGACCAGGGCTTCGCGGTGGTCGTCGCCGACGGCCGGGGCACCCCGGGCCGCTCCCCCGCCTGGGAGAAGGCCGTCCACCACGACTTCACCCTCTCCCTGGACGACCAGATCGAGGCCCTCCAGGACCTGGCGGCGTCCCACCCGCTGGACCTGTCGCGGGTCGCCATCCGCGGTTGGTCCTACGGCGGCTACCTCGCCGCGCTGGCCGTGCTGCGCCGGCCCGACGTCTTCCACGCCGGGATCGCCGGCGCCCCGGTGACGGACTGGCGGCTGTACGACACCCACTACACCGAGCGGTACCTGGGCGACCCGGCCGCGCAGCCGGAGTCGTACGCGAGGAGCTCCCTCGTCACCGACGACGGGCTGTCCGGTGCCGCCGGTCCGCACCGCCCGCTGATGATCGTGCACGGGCTCGCCGACGACAATGTGGTCGTCGCCCATGCCCTGCGGCTGTCCTCCGCGCTGCTGGCCGCGGGCCGGCCGCACGAGGTGCTGCCGCTGTCGGGGGTGACCCACATGACCCCGCAGGAGCAGGTCGCGGAGAATCTGCTGCTGCTCCAGGTGGACTTCCTCAAGCGGTCGCTGGGGCTGCGCACGGACTGAGCGCGGCCCCGGCTCAGTCTCAGTCAGAGCAGGTTTCGGATCTCCTGCGGCAGCTCGGGGGAGTCGGCGGTGAGGACGTCGCCTGGAATGGCGCCCTCCACCTCGGCGATCTTGTCCTGCATCAGGCGCATCTGAGCGTCGTCCAGGCTGCCGACCGGGGTGCTCGTCGGCACCCCGGCGGCCTCCGCCACGGCCTGGGCGTACTTCACCGGGTTGTTGCCGTCCGACGCGGGCGCGTAGCACTCGAAGGCGTCGAGGATGCTCAGGTCCCGGTACGGGCCGCGCTTGGGGCAGCTCGCCGTGCGCAGGAACGTGGCGATCGCCCGGAACCCGGCCTCCCGGGTCGGGAAGATCAGGAAGTTGTGCCAGTTGAACTTGCCCTGGTACTGCCCGTAGTCCGGCCCGCCGGGGAGGCCCGTGATGTTGCCGGGATTGTTGTTCAGCCAGGCATAGCTGCCGGGGAAGCCGCGCATGTGCGGCTGGCCGCGGAAGATGGTGCCGTCGGCGTGCACCACGAACTGGAAGATCTCCTTGCCGTGCCCCTGGTAGTCGGTCGGGCCCGTGGAGCCCGGGAACCAGGCGGCCCGCGGTATCTCCTGGGACATCGAGACCTGCCCGTCGAAGTACCAGACGTGGTCGCCCGGGGTCAGCCGTCCGCCGACGGGTGTGATGGGTCTGGCGGCACCGGCCGGCGTCCAGACCGCGTCCACCGAGTCCGCGAACCCGGCCTCGGCCAAGCCGGGCCAGTTGCCGGCGACGGGCAGGGGGTAGCCGTCGTCGACCCGGTCACCGGCGATGTCGTAACGGACGTAGTGGCCCCGGCGGAAGAAGTACGCCTTGCCGCTGCCCGTGACGAAGCCTCCCTCGATCCCGTCCGTGAATCCCGCCTCGGCGAAGCCGGGCCAGTTGCCGGCGACCGGCTGGGGGTAGCCGTCGTCGACCCGGTCACCGGCGATGTCGTAACGGAGGTAGGAGTCCCCGCGGAAGAAGTACACCTTCCCGTTGCCCCAGTTCACCGCCGAGTCCAGCGAGTCGCCGAATCCGGCCGCCGAGAAGCCTCCCCACGCGTCGCCGATGCCGGCCGGTTCGCCGTCGACGGCGAGCCGCCCTTCGTCGATGCGCAGATAGGAACTGCCTCTGAAGAAGTAGAGCTTTCCGTTGCCGAGCGAGACGGCCGCATCGATGCCCGACTCGAAGCCGGTTCCGTCGATCCCCGACCAGCCCGCCGTGACGGGTTTGGGATATCCGTCGTCCCCGCGATCGCGCTCCAGGTCGTACCTGGCATACATCGCACCGTGCAGGAAGAAGGCCTTGGTCATCACTGCTCGCCCTCTCGCGTGCCGGGGCCCGGTGAGCGGGCTCGGCAGCACGCGGTTCACTTGCTGCGGGATGCCCGGGCCCTGCCGCGTTCGCCACTGCCCCACCGGCTGCCCGGGACGTGCTGGGCGCTCACTTCAAACATACGGCGGTCCCGGGCGGACCGCCTGTTCAGAGGGCGTGCGCACGGCCACGGGCCGGGATCCCCACAGGGTCCCGGCCCGCTTACGGCACCCGCACGGCCGTACGCTGTCCAGCGTCGCCTGTCCGTATATCGGAACCGAGTCCGCCAAGTTGCGTGCGTGTTAACACAGTTGGCGGCCATATGTACGGATGTGGGAGGTGGCGGGGAGCTCCTAGGCGAGCCGTTCCTCCGGCGGCACCACCAGCTTCTCCCCCGCGAAGTGGCAGGCCGACGCATGCGCCGCCGGGCCGCCCAGGGCGCGGTACCCGGCGGGCACCGCCAGCGCCGGGACCTCCACCGCGCACCGCTCCCGCGCCTTGAAGCACCGGGTGCGGAAGCGGCAGCCGGAGGGGATGTTCGCCGGGGACGGCACGTCACCGGTGAGGATGATCCGCTCCCGGCGCTCCCGGGCCTCCGGGTCGGGGACCGGCACGGCGGAGAGCAGGGCCTGAGTGTAGGGGTGGGTCGGATGCTCGTAGATCTCGGTGTCGGTGCCCGTCTCGACGATGCGGCCGAGGTACATCACCCCGACGCGGTCGGAGATGTGACGGACGATCGACAGATCGTGCGCGATGAAGATGTAGGACAGGTCGAACTCGTCCTGCAGACGCTCCATCAGGTTGATGACCTGCGCCTGGACGGAGACGTCCAGGGCGGAGACCGGCTCGTCGCAGATGATGATCTCCGGGTTGAGCGCCAGGCCGCGGGCGATGCCGATGCGCTGGCGCTGACCGCCGGAGAACTGGTGCGGATAGCGGTTGATGTACTCCGGGTTGAGACCGACCACGTCCAGCAGCTCCTGGACCCGCTTGCGGCGGTCGCCCTTCGGAGCCACCTCGGGGTGGATGTCGAACGGCTCCCCGATGATGTCGCCCACCGTCATCCGCGGGTTCAGCGAGGTGTACGGGTCCTGGAACACCATCTGGATGTTGCGGCGCACCGCCTTCAGCGCACGCCCGGACAGCCGGGTGATGTCCTCGCCCCGGTAGCGGATGGAACCGGCCGTCGGCCGCTCCAGGTTCACCAGCATCTTCGCGACCGTCGACTTGCCGCAGCCGGACTCGCCGACGATGCCCAGGGTCTCGCCGCGGGCCAGCGTGAAGTCCACGCCGTCGACGGCCCGCACCTCGCCGACGCGCTTCTTGAAGACGATGCCCCGGGTCAGCGGGTAGTGCTTGACCAGGCCGCTGACCTCCAGGACCGGCTCAGCCATCCAGGCACTCCCTCCAGAAGTGGCAGGCGCTGCCGCGGGTGGCGGACACCTCGAACAGCGGAGGCTCGTCGGCCCGGCACAGGCCGCGGGCCAGCGGGCAGCGGGGGTGGAAGGCGCAGCCGGGCGGGATGCGCGTGAGGTTCGGCGGCAGGCCCCTGATGGCGTAGAGCTCCTGGCCCTTCTGGTCCAGACGCGGGATGGAGTCCAGCAGGCCCCGGGTGTAGGGGTGGGCCGGCGCCTTGTAGATGTCGTACACGGGGGCGGACTCGACGATGCGGCCCGCGTACATGACGGCGATGCGGTCGGCGACGTCGGCGACCACACCGAGGTCGTGGGTGATCAGGACGAGGCCCATGCGGTACTCGCGCTGCAGCTCCGCGAGCAGGTCCATGACCTGGGCCTGGACGGTGACGTCGAGGGCGGTGGTCGGCTCGTCGGCGATGATCAGGGCGGGTTCGAGGGCGATCGCCATCGCGATCATGATGCGCTGGCGCATGCCGCCGGAGAACTGGTGCGGGTACTGCCTGACCCGCTCCCGGGCGGCGGGGATGCGGACCCGGTCCATCAGCTCGACCGCCCTGGCCCGCGCCTCCTTCCAGGACATGCCCCGGTGGACCACGAACATCTCGCCGAGCTGGTCGCCCACGGGGATCACCGGGTTCAGGGAGGACAGCGCGTCCTGGAAGATCATCGCCATCCCGGCGCCCCGGACCCTGCGGCGCTCCTCCTCCTTCAGCTTCAGCAGGTCCCGGCCCTGGAAGAGCACCTCGCCGCCGGTGATCCGGCCGGGCGGCATGTCGAGGATGCCCATGACCGCCTGTGCGGTGACGGACTTGCCGCAGCCGGACTCGCCGAGGATCGCGAGGGTCTCCCCGGCGTCCACCTGGTAGCTGACGCCGTTGACGGCCTTGGCGACGCCGTCGCGGGTGTGGAACTCCACGTGCAGGTCGCGCACTTCGAGCAGCACGCCGGCTCACCTCAGCTTCGGGTCGAGGGCGTCGCGCACCGCGTCGCCGAGCATGATGAAGGCCAGCACCGTGACCGCGAGGGCGCCGGAGGGCCACAGCAGCGCGTGGGGGGCGTTGCGGACGTAGGGCGAGGCGGCGGAGATGTCGATGCCCCAGGAGACGCTGGGCGGCTTCAGCCCGACGCCGAGGTAGGACAGCGTGGCCTCGAGCGCGATGTAGGTGCCGAGCGCGATGGTGGCGACCACGATGACCGGGGCGACCGCGTTGGGCGCGATGTGCCGCAGCAGCAGCCGGGTGCTGGAGGCGCCGAGGGCGCGGGCGGCCTGGACGTAGTCGTTCTGCTTGGCGGTGATGACGGCGCCGCGGGCGATGCGGGAGATCTGGGGCCAGCCGAGCAGCACGATGAAGCCGATGACGGGCCAGACGGTGTTGCTGGTGATGACGGACAGCAGCACCAGGCCGCCGAGGACGACGGGGATGGCGAAGAAGACGTCGGTGACGCGGGAGAGGAAGGAGTCCCAGACGCCGCCGAAGAAGCCGGCCAGCGCCCCGAGGACGCTGCCGAGCACGGCGACGCCGAGGGTGGCGAGGACGCCGACGGCGACGGAGGTGCGGGCGCCGTAGACGGTGCGGGTGTAGACGTCGCAGCCCTGCCCGTTGAAGCCGAACGGGTGGCCGGGCTGGGAGCCCTCCTGGGCCTTGGACAGGTCGCACTTGAGCGGGCTGCCGGAGGCGATCAGCGAGGGCCACAGGGAGATGACGATCAGGAAGCAGATGACCAGGGCGGAGACGATGAAGACGGGGTTGCGGCGCAGGTCGCGCCAGGCGTCGGACCACAGGGAGCGGGGCCTGCCCTGCGGGCCGGTGCCGTCGGGCCCGGCGGGCGGCTCCTGGAGGACCTCGGCCTCGTCCACGCCCAGGTCCATGGTGCCGCCCGTCCCGGCGCCCGCGAGGGCGCGTTCGGGCTCGTAGTGCTGGTCAGGCATAGCGGATCCTCGGGTCGAGTACGGCGTACAGCAGGTCGACGACGAGATTGCAGAGCAGGAAGACCAGGACGAGGACGGTGACGAAGCCGACCACGGTCTGCGTGTTCTGCCGCAGGATGCCTTGGTAGAGCTGGTAGCCGACGCCGTGGATGTTGAAGATCCGCTCGGTGACGATGGCCCCGCCCATGAGGAAGCCGATGTCGGCGCCGATGAAGGTGACCACGGGGATGAGGGAGTTGCGCAGCAGGTGCCGGACGACGACCCGCCGGCGGGGCAGCCCCTTGGCGACGGCGGTGCGCACGTAGTCGGAGCGCCGGTTCTCGGCGATGGAGGTGCGGGTCAGCCGGGTGACATAGGCGAGGGAGACCGACGCCAGCACCAGGCCGGGCACGATCAGCTCGTCGAAGGGGGCGGCGGAGGAGACGGAGGGGCGGATCCAGCCCCCTTTCACGCCGAGCAGCAGCTGCAGCAGCAGGCCGGTGACGAAGGTGGGCACCGAGATGACGACGAGGGTCACCAGCAGTACCGAGGTGTCGACCGGGCGGCCGCGGCGCAGCCCGGTGAGCACGCCGAGGGTGATGCCGATGACGATCTCGAAGCAGATGGCGACCAGGGTGAGCCGGATGGTGACGGGGAACGCCGTCGACATCAGCTCGGTGACCTCCTGGCCGTTGAACGCCGTGCCGAAGTCGCCGGTGAAGATGTTCCCCATGTAGGTCAGGTACTGCTGCCAGACCGGCTGGTCGAGGCCGAACTCGTGGCGGAGCCGGGCGGCGGTCGCCGGGTCGCAGCGGCGCTCTCCGCACAGCCCGGCGACGGGGTCGCCCATCACATGGACCATGAGGAAGATCAGCAGTGTGGCCCCGGTGAACACCGGGATCATCTGGAGCAGACGCCGGACGACGTAACGCCCCATGACGGCTCAGCTGACCTTGATCTCGTTGTAGACGGGGACGCTGAACGGGTTGAGCTTGACGCCGGAGAGCCGCTCGGACCAGCCGGCGCTGCCGTTCTGGTACCACAGCGGGATGGCCGCCATGGTGTCGCGGACGACTTCCTCGGCCTGCTGGAACAGCTCGATGGCCTTGGCGGGGTCGGACTCCCGGTTGGCGCGGTCGACGAGGTCGTCGAACTTCTCGTTGGACCACTTGCCGTCGTTGGAGGAGGCGTTGGTGTAGTAGAGCGGCTGCAGGAAGTTCTGGATGAGCGGGTAGTCCATCTGCCAGCCGGCGCGGAACGGGCCGCTCATCTTGCGCTGGGTGATCCGGCTGCGGAAGTCGGCGAAGGTGCCGATGGGGCTGGCGGTGCAGGCGCGCTCGTTGTCGAGGGCGTTGTTGATGGAGTTGCAGACCGCCTCGACCCAGTCCTTGTGGGAGCCGGTGTCCGCGTTGAAGGTGATGGTGACCCGGCCGCCGGGCAGGCCGCCGCCCTCCTTGACGAGCTTCTTGGCCTCCTCGGGGTCGTACGTGCAGGCGTCGCCGCACAGCCCGTCCTGGAAGCCGCCGTCCTTGCCGAGGACCGGGGAGGTCCAGTCGGTGGCGGGGGTGCGGGTCTTGTGGAAGATGGTCTCGGTGATCTGCTTGCGGTTGATCGCCCGCGACAGCCCGGTGCGCACCTTCTCCATGCCGGGCTTGTCCCAGGCCTTGTCGTAGTAGGGGAAGGCGAGGGTCTGGAGGATGCCGGCGGGGGTGTTGAGGTAGCGGTCGCCGAGGTCGTTCTTGACGTTCTTCAGCTGGGAGGCGGGGACGTCGTCGACGAGGTCGAGGTTGCCTGCCAGCAGGTCGGTGTAGGCGGTGTTGTTGTCGGTGTAGACCTTGAGGTCGACGCCGCCGTTCCGGGCCTTGTCGTCGCCGGGGTACTCCTCCCACCGGCGCAGGGAGATCTGGGAGCCCTTGGTGTAGGAGTCGACCAGGTAGGGGCCGTTGCCGATGGGCTTGGCGATCCAGGCGTCGTGGTCCTCGAAGAAGGCGCGGGGCAGGGGGGCGTAGGCGTTGTAGCCGAGGGTGTCGGGGAAGGTCGAGAACTTCTGGGTGAGCTTGACGGTGAAGGTCAGGTCGTCGACGACCTTCAGCCCGGACAGCTTGTCGGCGGTCTGCTCGCCGCTCTCCGGGTGGACCTTGTCGTATCCCTCGATATAGCCGAAGAAGTAGGCGTTGCGCTGGTTGTTCTTCAGGCCGGCGCCGTAGTTCCAGGCGTCCACGAAGGAGCGGGCGGTGACCTTCTCGCCGTTGCTGAAGGTCCAGCCGTCCTTGATCTTGATGGTGAAGTTCTGCGAGTCCGAGGTCTCGATGCTCTCCGCGAGCATGTCCTCGGCGGCCCCGGTCTCCGGGTCGTAGCGCTTGAGGCCCCGGAAGATCATGTCGAGGACCTTGCCGCCCTGCACCTCGTTGGTGTTGGCCGGCTCCAGCGGGTTCTGCGGGTCGCCCCAGGAGGCACTGAGCACCGCTCCCGCGTCCGCACTCCCGCCGCTGCTCTCGCTTCCGCAGGCGGTCGCCGCGAGAGCCACGGCGACCGCACCGACGACCCACCTGGCGTGCGTGCCTCCACGCATGGAGTGCCTCCTCGTCCGTGCACCTGTCGATCCCTGAAGGCCCAATATCCGACAAATGGCGCACATTGCCTGCGTACGACGCCTGTCCCGGGCGAAATCGGGGGCGGACTCCAGCCGTATGTACGTATCGGAGGAGCCTCGGGACGGTGGACGGGGCCCCGGAAACGGCGGAACCCGGCGCCACCTGACGGGGCGCCGGGTTCCGGTTGGGGGGACGGGGCGTATGGGGGTTACGCCGCGTGGACCACGTCCTTCTCCTCGGCGAAGTGGCAGGCCGACTCGTGGGCCGCCGGGGAGTCGGAGCCCTTGAACCGCTCGGGGACCGCAAGCAGCGGCACCTCGGTGGCGCACTTGTCCTGGGCCTTCCAGCAGCGGGTGCGGAAGCGGCAGCCGGACGGCGGGTTGGCCGGGGACGGCACGTCACCGGTGAGGATGATCCGCTCGCGGCCCTCCCGGGACTCGGGGTCCGGGACCGGGACGGCCGAGAGCAGGGCCTGGGTGTAGGGGTGGGTCGGGTGGTCGTAGATCTGCACATCGGTGCCGATCTCGGCGACCTTGCCCAGGTACATCACCCCGACGCGGTCGGAGATGTGACGGACGATCGACAGGTCGTGCGCGATGAAGATGTAGGACAGGTTGAACTCGTCCTGCAGACGCTCCATCAGGTTGATGACCTGCGCCTGGACGGAGACGTCCAGCGCGGAGACCGGCTCGTCGCAGATGATGATCTCCGGGTTGAGCGCCAGGCCGCGGGCGATGCCGATGCGCTGGCGCTGACCGCCGGAGAACTGGTGCGGATAGCGGTTGATGTACTCCGGGTTGAGACCGACCACGTCCAGCAGCTCCTGGACACGCTTGCGGCGGTCGCCCTTCGGAGCCACCTCGGGGTGGATGTCGAACGGCTCCCCGATGATGTCACCGACCGTCATCCGCGGGTTCAGCGAGGTGTACGGGTCCTGGAACACCATCTGGATGTTGCGGCGCACCGCCTTCAGCGCCCGGCCCGACAGCCGGGTGATGTCCTGGCCCTTGTAGAAGATCTCGCCGGCGGTGGCCTGCTCCAGGTTCATCAGCAGCTTGGCCACCGTGGACTTGCCGCAGCCGGACTCGCCCACGATGCCCAGGGTCTCGCCCTGGTAGAGGTCGAAGGAGACCCCGTCGACCGCCTTCACCGCGCCGACCTGCTTCTTGAACAGGATGCCCTGGGTGAGCGGGAAGTGCTTCACCAGGTTGCGGACCTGCAGGATCGGCTCACCGCGCTCGACCGGCGCCTCGATGGCGGCGACGGCCTCCTCCTCGGAGTGGGCGTCGACCTCGGCCACCTCGGAGACGTTGGGCGTGGCGTCGACCGGCTCGTCCTTCTTGCTGAGCTCAGCCATTGATCGTCTCCTTCCAGAAGTGGCACGCCGAGGCACGGCCGACCAGTTCGGTCCCGTCCGCCGCGGTCACCGGGTGCAGCGGCGGGACATCCGTACGGCAGATGTCCTGCGCCTTGGGGCAGCGCGGGTTGAACGCGCAACCGCTCGGGATCCGCGTCAGGTTCGGCGGCAGTCCCTTGATCGCGTACAGCTCCTGGCCCTTCTGGTCCAGGCGCGGGATCGAGTCCAGCAGACCCTTGGTGTAGGGGTGGGCCGGGCTCTTGTACAGGTCGTGCACCGGGGCGCGCTCCACGATCCGGCCGGCGTACATCACCGCGATCTTGTCGGCGACGTCCGCGACCACACCCAGGTCGTGGGTGATCAGGATCAGGCCCATCCGGTACTCGCGCTGCAGCTCCGCCAGCAGGTCCATCACCTGGGCCTGGACGGTCACGTCCAGGGCGGTGGTGGGCTCGTCGGCGATGATCAGGTCCGGCTCGAGGGCCAGCGCCATGGCGATCATGATGCGCTGGCGCATACCGCCGGAGAACTGGTGCGGGTAGTCGTTGACCCGCGCCGCGGCGGCCGGGATCTTCACCCGGTCCATCATCTCGATCGCCTTGGCCTTGGCGTCCTTCTTGGACAGGCCCTGATGCACCCGGAACATCTCGCCGAGCTGGTAGCCCACCGAGAGCACGGGGTTGAGGGAGGACAGCGCGTCCTGGAAGATCATCGCGATCTTCCGGCCGCGGATCTTCCGGCGCTCCTCCTCGGACAGCTTCAGCAGGTCCTGCCCGCGGAAGATGATCTCGCCCTTGGAGATGCGCCCCGGAGGCATGTCGAGGATGCCCATGATCGCCTGCGCGGTCACGGACTTGCCGGAGCCGGACTCGCCGAGGACGGCGAGGGTCTCGCCCGCGTCCACGGTGTAGTTGACCCCGTTGACGGCCTTGGCGGCACCGTCCCGCGTGTGGAACTCCACGTGCAGGTCCCGGACTTCGAGCAGGGGGCCGTCGAAGTCCTCGGCGCTCGGCTCGAGGACGGCGTCGGTCTTGTCGATGATGCTCACGTAACGCCTCCCTCAGCGCGACTTGGGGTCAAGGGCGTTGCGTACCGCATCGCCGAACATGAGGAACGCCAGCACCGTGAGGCTCAGCATCGCGGCCGGGAAGAACAGGACGTACTGCGCGGTGCGCAGGTAGTCCTTGCCCGCCGAGATGTCCTGGCCCCAGGAGATCGAGTCGGTCAGACCGATGCCCAGGAAGGACAGGGTCGCCTCGGCCGTGATGTAGCCGCCGAGCGCGATGGTGGCGACGACGATCACCGGGGCGACGGCGTTCGGAAGGATGTGCTTGAACAGGATCCGGCCGGTTCCGGCGCCGAGCGCCTTGGCGGCGGTGACGTAGTCGGCCTGCTTGACCGTGATCACCGAGCCGCGCATGACGCGTGCGATGGAGGTCCAGCCGAGGACCGCCAGGGACAGCGAGACCACGGGCACCGAACGCTCGGCGAAGGTGTTCAGGACCACCATGGCGCCGAGCAGGAACGGGATGCCGAAGAAGACGTCGGTGATGCGGGACATCACCGAGTCGATCCAGCCGCCGAAGTAGCCCGAGACCAGGCCGACCAGACCGCCGAGCAGGGTCACGGCCACGGTGACCACGACGCCGACGAGGATCGAGGCGCGGGTGCCGTGCAGCAGCCGGGCGTAGATGGAGCGGCCCTGGTGGTCGTAGCCGAGCCACTCGGCGGAGAAGACATGGCCGAGTTCGGGCTTCTGCAGGTAGTGCTTGGTCAGGTCGCCGTCCCGCGGGCTGACGTTGCCCGAGATGAACAGGTCCGGCACGGCGGCGATGACCAGCAGCAGCAGGATCAGACCCGCCGAGAGCAGGAACATCCAGTTGTGCCGCAGGTCGTACCAGGCGTCCGACCAGAGGCTGCGGGGCTTGCCGGGGGCGGGACCGGCGTCCGTGGCGAGGACGTTGTCCGCGGTGGTCGCGGCCTGGGCCGCCACGGCGGTGTCCGTTTTCGAGGCCAGCTCAGGCATAGCGAATCCTCGGGTCCAGGACCGCGTACAGCAGGTCGACGATCAGGTTGACGAAGAGGTAGATGAGCACCATCACCGTGACGATGCCCACCACCGTCGCTCCCTCGCGGCGGCTGAGGGCCTGGTAGACCAGGTTTCCGATGCCCTGCACGTTGAAGATGCCCTCGGTGACGATGGCGCCGGTCATCAGGTTGCCGATGTCGATGCCGAGGAAGGTGACCACGGGGATCATCGAGTTGCGCATCAGGTGCATGGAGATGATGCGCCGGCGCGGCAGACCCTTGGCGACCGCCGTGCGCATGTAGTCCGCGCGCAGGTTCTCCGCGATGGACGTACGCGTCAGACGCGCGACGTACGCCAGGGACAACGAGGCGAGGACGATGGCCGGCAGGAACAGCTGACTGAAGTTCATCGAGTCCTGGACGGTCGGCGTGGTCCAGCCGAGCTGCATGGCGAACAGCCACTGGAACAGGAAGCCGAGCACGAACGACGGCACCGAGATGAGCGCCAGCGTCAGCACGAGCACACCGGTGTCGGTCTTCTTGCCCGCGCGCATGCCGGAGAGGATGCCCAGCGACACGCCCACGAGGACGGTGAAGACGAAGGCGATGATCGTCAGGCGGACGGTGACGGGGAAGGCCTCGGCGATGACCTCGGCGACCGGGCGCCGGCTGGCGATCTGGGTGCCGAAGTCACCCTGCGGCAGGCCGGCGAGGTAGTTGACGTACTGCTGCCAGAGCGGCTTGTCGAGCCCGTACTCCGCCTTGATCGCCGCGATCTGCGACGGGTCCACCGACTGTTCTCCGTACAGCGCACGCACGGGGTCGCCGGGCAGCGCGTACATCATGAGAAAGATCAGCAGTGTCGTCCCGATGAACACCGGGATCATCTGGAGCAGTCGCCGCGCGACGTAGCGCCCCATGGTTCCTCCATGTCGGTCACAGCGGGAGAGGCCGACGGGCTGTCCGCTCCGTGTTCCGGAGACTCATGCCCGTCGGCCCCCCGCCGGCACCGGTGACGGCCCGGAAGGGGCCGTCACCCGCGTGCGAACTGTTCGATTACTTCTTGAGGACCTCGACGTCCTGCAGGACCGGGTCACCGTTGTTGTCGAACTTCACGTTCTTGACGTTCGTGGAGTAGCCGTAGTTGGCCTTGTAGTACCAGAGCGGGATGGCCGGCATCTTCTCGAACATGGCCTTCTCCGCCTCCTGGTAGGCCTTGATGGCGCCTTCCAGGTCCTTGGCGTTGTCGCCCTTCTTGAAGAGGGCGTCGATCTCCTTGTCGGCGAAGCCGGAGGTGTTGCCGTCCGCCTTGGAGCCGTACAGGTCCCGCATGAAGTTGACGTTCAGCGGGTAGTCCTGCACCCAGCCGCCGCGGTACATGGACTTGACCTTGTGGGCGTCACGCGTGTCCAGGTCGGTCTGGAAGTCCGGCTTGGAGTCGCCGGCGCACTCGACACCGGTGGCCTTGCGGATGCTGTTGCAGACCGCCTCGACCCACTCCTTGTGACCGCCATCCGCGTTGAACTGGATGAAGATCTTGTTGCCCGGAACGCCGCCGCCCTCCTTGATGAGCTGCTTGGCCTTGTCCGGGTTGTAGGTGAGGATGTCGCCCGCGACGCCCGGCTGGTAGCCGGCGACGCCCTTGGCCACGAAGCTGGTGGCGGGCTCACGGGTGCCGTTGAGGACGGTCTTGGTGATCGTCTCGCGGTCGATCGCCATCGACAGGCCCTGCAGGACCTTGGGGTCGATGTCCTTCCACTGCTTGGTGTAGAAGGCCGGGACGATCGACTGGACGGCGTTGTAGTCCTCGTCCACCGCGCGGTCACCGAGGTCGGCCTTGCGCTTGGGCAGGTCCTTCGGGCCGATCTGGCGGATGATGTCCAGGTTGTTGGAGAGCAGGTCCTGGTAGCCGGCCTCGACGGTGGTGTAGTTCTTGAAGATCACACCGCCGTTCTTGGGCTTGTCCGCGCCCTTGTAGTCGGCGTAGGCCTTGACCTCGATCTGCTTCTTGTGCTCCCACTTGACGAACTCGTAGGGGCCGTTGCCGACCGGCTTCTCGCCGTAGGCCTCGGGGTCCTTGAAGAATCCGCTGGGCAGCGGGGACCAGACGTCGTAGCCGAGCTTGTACTCGAAGTACGGGATCGGCGAGGACAGCTCGATGGTGAAGGTCTTGTCGTCGACGACCTTCAGACCGGACATCTTGTCGCTCTTCGGCTCACCCTTCTCCGGGTGAACGTCCTCGAAGCCCTTGATGTCGGAGAACCAGTAGCTGTTCGTCTGGTTGTTCTTGATGTTGGCGGCCCAGTTCCAGGCGTCCACGTAGGACTTGGCCGTGACCGGCTCGCCGTTGTGGAACTTCCAGCCGTCCTTGAGGGTGACCGTCCAGACCTTGTTGTCCTCGGTCTTGATGGACTCGGCGTTCTCGTAAACGATCTTGCCCTTGTCGTCGAAGTCGACAAGCTGGGAGAAGATCGCGCGGATGACCTTGGAGCCGTTCGACTCCTTGGCGTTCGCGGGCTGGAGCGGGTTCTGGGGCTCGCCGACGTCGACCGAGAAAATGCCCTTCGGGTCGACCTCGCCCTTGCCGTTGTCGCTGCCGCTGTCGCCGCTTCCCCCACCACAGGCGGTCGCGCCCAGCGCCACAACCGCGGCTATCGCGACCCACTTGGCGCTCTTGGCACCGCGCATGGGTTCCTCCTCATGAGTCCATTGGTTCACCGCAAAGAAGAGCACACGACGTGTCGCCGCCCACCGCCCGTCGCCGGTGTCGGAGATCGTCAGGTGCCCCCGCGCTCGTGAGTCGGCGCCGACAGCGCGTGACCCGTTCGTCCGAGCTCTACGCGCCTAACTATCTGCCATGCGCCAGGACCGAACCACACCCTCGAGGTCTCGGTTCGATCACAGCTCGGGCCTACATCTTCCAAAATCCGGACAAAGGGTTTGGTGAAAGATCCCTGCGAAACGGACTTGTTACACATCTACCGGGGTTGGGTGTCCGAATACCGGACACCCAGGTGAGAAAAACCGATTGCGCGTAACGTGACCGCATTGCAGGGTGACCGCAGGGGCTGCCGCGTGCTCAGCACACTTGGCCGGCAAGGCCGTTGGCCATGGGGACCTCGGACCCGGTTGCTGCCGGCCGTATGGGCGCTTTGCTCGTCGCAGGGTAGTGCGGAATGACCCCCTCCAACGCTTCTCCCAGCGAGATCGAGGGTTTTCCCTACGCCCGTCCGCCCCTGTTCGAGGGGCTCCCCCCGGCCCCCTCGGCCGGCCTCACCGCCGCCTCCCCGCGATGCATATGCGAACGGCACCGGGCACCCCTCGGCAGGGGCTTCCGGTGCCGTCTGCGGCGTCCTGCGGGCCGGTCAGGCGTGCTTGGCGCGGCTCGCGGCGCGGGCGCGCTCACGCTGGTCCAGGACCACCTTGCGGATCCGGACCGCCTCCGGGGTCACCTCGACGCACTCGTCGTCACGGCAGAACTCCAGCGACTGCTCCAGGGAGAGCTTGCGCGGCGGGACGATGGACTCGGTCACATCGGCGGTCGAGGACCGCATGTTGGTGAGCTTCTTCTCCTTGGTGATGTTGACGTCCATGTCGTCGGAGCGGGAGTTCTCGCCGACGATCATGCCCTCGTACACCTCGGTACCCGGCTCGACGAACAGCACGCCGCGCTCCTGAAGGTTGGTCATGGCGAACGCCGTGACCGTGCCGGCGCGGTCGGCCACCAGGGAGCCGTTGTTACGGGTCTGCAGCGGGCCGAACCAGGGCTCGTGCCCCTCGTGGATGGAGTGCGCGATACCGGTGCCCCGGGTCTGCGTCAGGAACTCCGTCCGGAAGCCGATCAGACCCCGCGACGGCACCACGAACTCCATGCGCACCCAGCCGGAGCCGTGGTTGGACATGTTGTCCATGCGGCCCTTGCGGACGCCCATGAGCTGGGTGACGGCACCCATGTGCTCCTCGGGCACGTCGATCGTCATCCGCTCGACCGGCTCGTAGACCTTGCCGTCGACCTCCTTGGTGACGACCTGCGGCTTGCCGACGGTCAGCTCGTAGCCCTCCCGGCGCATCGTCTCCACCAGGATCGCCAGGGCCAGCTCGCCGCGGCCCTGCACCTCCCAGGCGTCGGGCCGGTCGGTGTCCAGCACGCGCAGCGAGACATTGCCGATGAGCTCGCGGTCGAGGCGGTCCTTGACCTGGCGGGCGGTGACCTTGCGGTCCTTCACGGCCGCCTTCGCGTCGGCGCCCTTGCCGGTGCCGCCGCGGCCGACCAGCGGGGAGGTGTTGGTACCGATCGTCATGGAGATCGCCGGCTCGTCCACCGTGATCAGCGGCAGCGGCTTGGGGTTCTCCGGGTCGGCCAGGGTCTCGCCGATCATGATGTCGGGGATGCCGGCGACGGCGCAGATGTCACCGGGGCCCGCCTTCTCGGCCGGCCTGCGCGTGAGCGCCTCGGTCATCATCAGCTCGGAGATGCGCACATTGCTGACCGAGCCGTCGCGCTTCATCCAGGCGACGGTCTGCCCCTTCTTCAGCTCGCCCTGGTGCACGCGGAGCAGGGCGATACGGCCGAGGAAGTTGTCGGCGTCCAGGTTGGTCACATGCGCCTGGAGCGGGGCGCCCTCCTCGTAGGTGGGGGCGGGGATGTGCTCCAGGATCGTGGAGAAGAACGGCTCCAGCGAGTCGGAGTCGGCCGGCACGGTGCCGTCCTCGGGCTTGGTCAGCGAGGCGATCCCGTCCCGCCCGCACGCGTAGACGATCGGGAACTCGATCTGCTCCTCGTCCGCGTCCAGATCCAGGAACAGGTCATAGGTCTCGTTGACGACCTCGTCGATCCGGGCGTCCGGACGGTCCGTCTTGTTGATGCACAGGATGATCGGCAGCCGCGCCTGGAGCGCCTTGCGCAGCACGAACCGGGTCTGCGGCAGCGGGCCCTCGGAGGCGTCGACGAGCAGCACGACACCGTCGACCATCGACAGACCCCGCTCGACCTCGCCGCCGAAGTCGGCGTGGCCGGGGGTGTCGATGATGTTGATGGTGATGGGGTCCCCGCCCTCCTTGGGGTGATACTTCACCGCCGTGTTCTTGGCGAGGATCGTGATCCCCTTCTCACGCTCCAGGTCGTTGGAGTCCATCATGCGGTCGTCGACCTGGTCGAGCTGGTGCGCGGCGAAGGCGCCGGCCTGCTTGAGCATGCCGTCGACGATGGTGGTCTTGCCGTGGTCGACGTGAGCGACGATGGCGACGTTGCGGATGTCGTGGCGCGTGGCCATAAGCTGCCGTACTCCCGGAGTGGTGAGGAATGCCTCGCGCGAACGTCTGCGGTGCGCGGGCCCTGCCGGGCTGAACACGCCACGGCCTCACCCCATGGTACGGGGCGCGCCCCCGAACCCCTCGACCGGCTGTATCGCCGCAGGCCAGAGGCGTCTCCGCGCCTGCTCAGCCATGCCTTTGAAGGCACCCGGGGTGGGTGCTGGGCGAGGGTGGGGTGCGCTGGCCCCGCTGGAGGGGTGCCTCCCCCACTCTCGGCTGCGCTCGGGCGGGGGCACCCCCATCGCCCACCCTCCCCCACTCTCGACTTCGCTCGGGCGGGGGACCCCCATCGCCCCAGCGGCACGACTGCCCGCAGTGGGGCGGGGTCGGCTACCCACAGCTAGGTGGGCGGGTAGCCGCGCACGGCGGTCAGCAGGGCACCGGTCTTGGGCGGGCGCGGGCGCGCGCGGCGGGGAGGGGTCGGGGTGGTGGTGTCCGCCCGCAGCGGCTGGCGCGTCCGCGCCCGTACCCGAAAGGCGACCGATTTCGCGCCAGACCGAGGACGGATACCGCCGCCCCGGCCCCGACTCACCCACCGGCAGTGGGCGCTACGCGTACCCCCACCGGAGGGACAGTTGCGCCGCAGGCATCTCCACGCGCACCCCCACCCGCCCGCAGGGACGTGGTCAGTTCAAGCGGGACTGGGACGGAGATGACTTCCCGGGGCCCTGGGCGCCCTTCTTGAGGAAGCCCATGTCTTCGTAGACGGGGGTCCGGAAGCCGAAGGCTCCGGCGTTGGCGAGGTTCTTGCGGGCCGCCACCAGCTGGGGGCGCTGGTAGAGGGGGAGGGAACCGGCCGCGGCCCAGATGCGGGAGTCGGCCTTGCGCAGCAGCGCGCTGCGCTCGGAGTCGTCCAGGGTCGTGATCGCCTGGTCGAAGAGCTGGTCCACCTGGTCGGTGCCGACCCGCGTGTAGTTCTGCGCCACGTTCAGCGAGCCGTCCGCGCCCGGGACCGGCTTGGCGTACACCGGCCGGGCGTCCGTCGCCGGATACGCCGTGGCCGGCCACGAGTACAGGGCCAGATCGAACTCACCGGACGCGATGTGGTCCTTGAAGTAGCTCTCGTCGTCGACCTTGGAGATCTCGGTCCGGATACCGATCTTCTTCAGCATCCGGGAGATCCGCTCGGCCACGGTGCGCAGCGCGTCCGAGCCCGGCCCGCTCGGGACCACGAAGCGCAGGGTGAGGGCCTTGCCGTTCTTGGCGACCGGCGCGTTCTCCGCATTGGCGGGCGCCGCCGTGCCCTTGGGTGCGTAGGCCCCGGGCGCGCCGCCCTGCTTGTGCCGCGCCGTCCCGTCGTGCGCCAGCTGCCCTTCACCGTCCAGCGTGGCGGAATTCCGCGGCGCCTTCCCGTCATCCCCCGCGTCGTCTTCGTTCCCGTCGTTCCCGTCGTTCCCGTCGTTCCCGTCGTTCCCGTCGTTCTCCTCGCCGACGATGTACGTGCCGTCGTCGTCGCTCCCAGACTCGCCCGACTCCTCTCCGGAGGACTTCTCAGAGCCGGCGGCCTCCTTCCCCTCCCCCTCGTCCTTCGTCTTCTCCTTCACCGGCCCACCCGGCACCCACCCCGCATCCGCCAGCAGCGCCCGCGCCTCCGCCGCGTCCTGCTCCCCGAGCGCCCCGCTGTTGTCCGCGTAGGCGGCCTGCCCGGACAGGGCAAGATGGCTGCCGACCGGCTCGCTCGGCAGACCGAGCGGCTTGAGCACCGCCTCCGCCAGCGCCTTGCGGTCCAGCGCCCGCGCCACCGCCCGCCGCACCCGCTCGTCCGCCAGCGGCCCCTCCGCCCCGTTCAGCGCGAGCTGCGTGTACGCCGGCTCCAGCGACTTGCGCACCTCGAAGCCCGCCAGCGCCTTCTGCTCCCGCGCGTACTCGGCCGCAGCCTCCGCCCGCTCCTCCCGCTCGGCGGCCTCCTCGTCGGCCGCCTCCTCGTCGGAGCCCTTGGCCACCGCCCAGGAGCGCAGCGCCTCGGCGGCGGACCTGCCGGACTTGCCGTCCCCGGGACCCATCAGCGGCTCGTTCTGGCCCTTGCCCTTGGGCCGCGCGGCGACCGTGATCCGCTCGGCGGCGCCAGGGTCGATCTCGGCCAGATCGATCTCGCCCTCGGCGAGCGCGGAGATCCGCTCGTCCCGGGGCACCTCCCGCAGCACGATCTTCTTCAGCCGGGCCGGCGCGCCCCACCAGCGGGGATTGCGGGTGAGGGTGACCTCGTCGTCCTCCCGGTCGACCTTCTTCACCTTGAACGGCCCGGCGCTGATCTTCAGCTTCTTGCGCGCCCCGTCATTGAAGGCGTCCGGGGTGCCGGTGACCTCCTTGGGGTACAGCGGCGAGAACAGCGACCGCCAGTCCGCGTAGGTGCGGCTGAAGGTGACCTTGACCTCGAGATTCCCCTTGCCGCGCTCGATCTTCTCGATGCGGTCGTAGCCGGCGTTGCGGGCGGTCCAGTAGGCGCTGTCCTTGCCGGACAGGGCGCGCCACTGCGCGGCGAAGTCGGCGGCGCCGATCTCCCGGCCGTCGCTCCAGACGGCCTGCTGGTTGAGCCGGTACAGCACGACCTGCTTGGGCTCGGTGTCGACGACCTCCGCGGACTCCAGGTAATCGGGGTTGCGCACCGGCCGGCCGCGGCTGTCCATGCGGAACATCGACGGCAGGACGGCCTGGGCGATCCGGGTGGTGGTGGCGTCCGCGTCCGCCTGGAAGGTGTTCAGGGTGGCGGGGACGGTGTCCACACCCCAGCGCAGGGTGCCGCCGTCGGCGACGTCCGCGCGGGCGGCGGGCCGGATGTCCGCTCCGGCGAGCGGCTTGCCCGCCGGGTCCTCGGAGCCGCATCCGGCCAGCGCGGTCACCGCGAGCGCTCCCGCGGTCAGGAAGGCGACCGAGCGCATGACCGCGCGCGGGCCGACGCCGTCGTGGGACATCTCTGGTTACCTCCGGAAAGCCGCGGGCGTTACGATCACTTTTGGTGGTATTTGGCGCTCATCTGATGTATGCGGCCACTGAAGAGGAAAGGGTTCGGCAACCGAGAGCGACACGGCGACCGCAGGCCGCAAGCCCACCCGTGCGGCGCAACGCATCGTGTGATGCGCCGATGCGCCTCGGCCAATCGATGCACATCCCTTCACAGCACAAGGTGTGACGCGCAACACTCGCAGGCGCATGAGCGTTGCCGCCTTGGGCCGTGAAGGACCCGCGGAAGTGAGGGCAAGTCATGTCCGTGCACGACGAACTGACAACCGTCCAGCGGTGTCTCGACGATCTGATGCGGTCGGTGGGGCGCCTGGAGAAGCAGCTCGGCGCAGGCGGCCTGGAGATGCGCCGCGTGCGCACCGACGCGGGTCACCTGCGGGAGAGCGTCGCGCTGCTGCGGGAGACGGCCGGCACCCCTGCCACCGCGCAGAGGCGGCCCGACCTCGTCACCATCTCCGACACCCCCTACGACCCGTCGCTGTGGGTCGACACCGACGACGAGGGTCTCGGCGCACGCGACCGGCACGCGCCCTGACCCGGCGGCAGCGTCCCGCAGGCAGCACCCGCCGACCCGTCGGCAGCATTCGCCGCCCGCGTCCGGCAGCAGTCCCCCCGTCTGCTGCCGGACGCGCCTATTGACCCCTAGCGGAGTGGACACGTGGCCACTGGTACGGAACCTCCCGACACCGAATCCCACCCCCCAAGCGGCGGCGTGCGCAGCGCCACGCGCGCCGCGATCGACGCGCCCCACCTGCGGACCGACCGCTGGTGGCTGGCCCCGGCCGCCACCGCGGCCGGTCTGCTCGCCTTTGTCGTGTACTCGACCTGGCGGGCCCTCGCCAACGCCGACTACTACGCGGCCCCGTACGTCTCGCCCTTCTACTCGCCGTGCCTCGCCGAGAACTGCGAGCCGATGAGGGGCGGCCCGAACTGGGCGCTCTTCGGTGACTGGTGGGGCCTGTCACCGGCGATCATCATCCTGATCTTCCCGCTGGGCTTCCGGCTGACCTGCTACTACTACCGCAAGGCCTACTACCGGGGCTTCTGGGCGTCCCCGCCGGCCTGCGCGGTGGCCGAGCCGCACAAGAAGTACACCGGCGAGACCCGCTTCCCGCTGATCCTGCAGAACATCCACCGCTACTTCTTCTACGCGGCGGTGCCGGTCGCCGGCATCCTCACCTACGACACCGTGCTCGCCTTCCGCGACGAGGACTACGCGTGGGGGCACATGGGGCTCGGCACCCTCGTGTTCCTGGTCAACATCGTCCTGATCTGGGCGTACACCCTGTCCTGCCACTCCTGCCGGCACATCGTGGGCGGCAAGCTCAAGCACTTCTCCCGGCACCCCGTGCGCTACCGGATGTGGCAGCTCGTGGGGCGGCTGAACGCCCGGCACATGCAGCTCGCCTGGGCGTCCCTGGTGAGCGTGGCGCTCGCCGATCTGTACGTCTTTCTGATCGCGTCCGGTGTCTTCGAGGATCCGAGGTTCTTCTGATGTCCGTGGTCGACCGGCAGGAGTGGGACGTCGTCGTGGTCGGGGCGGGCGGCGCCGGACTGCGCGCCGCCATCGAGGCCCGCGAGCGGGGCGCCCGTACGGCCGTGATCTGCAAGTCGCTGTTCGGCAAGGCGCACACCGTGATGGCCGAGGGCGGCATCGCGGCGGCGATGGGCAATGTCAACGCCGGGGACAACTGGCAGGTGCACTTCCGCGACACCATGCGCGGCGGCAAGTTCCTCAACCAGTGGCGGATGGCGGAGCTGCACGCCCAGGAGGCGCCCGCGCGGGTGTGGGAGCTGGAGACCTGGGGCGCGCTGTTCGACCGGACCAAGGACGGCCGGATCTCCCAGCGCAACTTCGGCGGGCACGAGTACCCGCGCCTGGCGCACGTCGGCGACCGCACCGGCCTGGAGCTGATCCGCACCCTGCAGCAGAAGGTCGTCGCGCTGCAGCAGGAGGACTTCAAGGAGACCGGGGACTACGAGTCCCGGCTGAAGGTCTTCCAGGAGTGCACGGTCACCCGGGTGCTCAAGGACGGCGAGCGGGTCAGCGGGGTCTTCGGCTACGAGCGGGAGTCGGGCCGGTTCTTCGTGCTGGAGGCGCCCGCCGTGGTGATCGCCACCGGCGGCATCGGCAAGTCGTTCAAGGTGACGTCGAACTCGTGGGAGTACACCGGCGACGGGCACGCGCTGGCGCTGCTGGCGGGCGCGCCGCTGCTGAACATGGAGTTCGTGCAGTTCCATCCGACGGGCATGGTCTGGCCGCCGTCGGTGAAGGGGATCCTGGTCACCGAGTCGGTCCGCGGCGACGGCGGGGTGCTCAGGAACTCCGAGGGCAAGCGGTTCATGTTCGACTACATCCCGGACGTCTTCAAGGACAAGTACGCCGAGTCCGAGGAAGAAGCCGACCGCTGGTACGACGACCCGGACCACAATCGCCGCCCGCCGGAGCTGCTGCCCCGCGACGAGGTGGCCCGCGCCATCAACGCCGAGGTGAAGGCGGGCCGGGGCTCGCCGCACGGCGGGGTGTTCCTGGACGTGTCCACCCGGATGCCGGCGGAGGTCATCAAGCGCCGGCTGCCGTCGATGTACCACCAGTTCAAGGAGCTGGCGGACGTCGACATCACGGCCGAGCCGATGGAGGTCGGGCCGACCTGCCACTACGTGATGGGCGGCATCGCGGTGGACTCCGACTCGGCGGCGGCGCGCGGGGTGCCGGGTCTTTTCGCGGCCGGTGAGGTCGCGGGCGGCATGCACGGCTCCAACCGGCTGGGCGGCAACTCTCTGTCCGACCTGCTGGTGTTCGGCCGCCGGGCGGGCTGGCACGCGGCGGAGTACGCCGGCGAGCGGGCCTCCGCACGGCCCCGGGTGGACGACACCCAGATCGACGCGGCGGCGGCCGAGGCGCTGCGGCCGTTCTCCGCGGAGGGCCAGGAACCGGCCGACGGCCCGCCGGAGAACCCGTACACCCTGCACCAGGAACTGCAGCAGACGATGAACGACCTGGTCGGCATCATCCGCCGGGAGCACGAGATGCGGCACGCCCTGGAGAAGCTCGCCGAGCTGCGGGCGCGGGCCCGCCGGGCCGGGGTCGAGGGCCACCGGCAGTTCAACCCCGGCTGGCATCTGGCGCTGGACCTGCGGAACATGCTGCTGGTCAGCGAGTGCGTGGCGCGGGCCGCCCTGGAGCGCACCGAGTCGCGCGGCGGCCACACCCGGGAGGACTACCCGGCCATGGACCGCACGTGGCGCAACGTCAATCTGCTGTGCCGGCTGTCCGATCCCTCCGGCGGCCTCGCGGCCGGCGACCCGGTCCGCGGGCAGATCTCCCTCACCCGCGAGACCACCGAACCCATCCGCCCCGACCTGCTCGCTCTCTTCGAGAAGGAGGAGCTGGTCAAGTACCTCGCCGAAGAGGAGCTGTACGAGTGAGCAGCTACGAGGCCCGCTTCAAGGTGTGGCGGGGGGACGTGCAGGGCGGCGGCCTGGAGGACTTCAAGGTCGAGGTGAACGACGGCGAAGTGGTCCTCGACATCATCCACCGCCTGCAGGCCACCCAGGCCCCCGACCTCGCCGTGCGCTGGAACTGCAAGGCAGGCAAGTGCGGTTCCTGCTCTGCGGAGATCAACGGGCGTCCCCGGCTGATGTGCATGACCCGCATGTCGGTGTTCGACCCGGACGAGACCATCACCGTGGCGCCGCTCAGGACGTTCCCGGTGATCCGTGACCTGGTGACGGACGTCGGCTTCAACTACACCAAGGCCCGGCAGGTCCCGGCGTTCGTGCCGCCGGAGGGCCTCGGCCCGGGCGAGTACCGGATGATGCAGGAGGACGTGGACCGCCCGCAGGAGTTCCGCAAGTGCATCGAGTGCTTCCTGTGCCAGGACGTCTGCCATGTGGTGCGCGACCACGAGGAGAACAAGCAGGCGTTCGCCGGTCCCCGCTTCCTGATGCGGGTGGCGGAGCTCGACATGCATCCGCTGGACGCGGCCGAGGAGTCCGGCCTGGACCGCAAACGCACGGCCCAGGACGAGCACGGCCTCGGCTACTGCAACATCACCAAGTGCTGCACGGAGGTCTGCCCCGAAGGCATCAAGATCACGGACAACGCCCTGATCCCGCTGAAGGAACGGGCGGTGGACCGCAAGTACGACCCGCTGGTCTGGCTCGGCAACAAGATCCGCCGCCGGCCTGCTTCCTCGGGGTGAGGGGGCAAGGGGAACGTCACACATGGGTGGGCGGCCTGGCTCGGGCGGCGCGCAGGCCACCCGTCATCCCCACGGGCGCCGGCGTCACCCGGGCCGGCCCACCCAGCCCTCCTGGTACGCCTTCCAGTCTGCTTCCGTGGCCGTGAAGTCGACGTAGAGGGCGACGCCGAAGGCCGCGCGGTCCGCGTCGGTGCGGGACAGGCCGAGGCGGACGCCGCGGACCGCGGCCGGGACGGTCTCGGCGTGCCCCCAGTGGCTGAAGTCGCTCTCGTAGAAGGCGGGCAGGCCCATCAGCAGGTCGGTGCCGGGCGGGGTGGCCTCCAGCGCCGGCGAGGTCTGCTGGGCCACATAGCCTCCGTAGGTGAACGTCCTCCGCCGGTCGCTGCTCCGTACGCGTCATGCCGGCCCCCTCGCCGCCGTCGGTGCAAGGGAGGACGACGATCACTGGGGCGCCGGTTGCGATCACCGAGCACCGCGCCCCCCGGCGCGGCAGACACGGCCGACGGCCACGCGGGCTCAGAACAGGCTCAGCAGGGCCTCCGCAGGGTCGGTGAGGCCGGTTTCGCCGCCGGGCAGGGGCAGTTCGAACCACACGGTCTTGCCGCGCGGCGTGCGGCGGGAGCCCCAGGCCGCGCTGAGCAGGCCGACGAGCTGGAGGCCGCGTCCGCCCTCGTCGGTGTCCCGGGCACGGCGGCGGCGGGGCTGGACCAGTCCCGAGTCCCAGACCTCGCAGACCAGGGTGCGGTCGAGCAGCAGCCGCAGTCTGATCTCGCCCTCGCCGTAGCGCAGGGCGTTGGTGACCAGCTCGCTGACCAGCAGCTCGGTGGTGTCGACCAGGGCTTCCATGTCCCAGTGCAGCAGCTGGTTGCGGGCGAACTCGCGGGCACGGCCCACACTGCGCGGCTCGCGCGGCAGGGTCCAGTCGCCCACGCAGTCCGCGGGCAGTCCCTGCACGCGGGCCATCAGCAGGGCGATGTCGTCCTCGCCGTGGTGGGTGTCGAGCGTGTTGAGGACGTGGTCGCAGACGTCCTCGAGGTTGGAGTAGCCGTCGGCGCGCGCCGTGGGCGAGGTGTGGGGGCCGGGCGACGGGCGGGCGGGGTCGGTGAGCGCGCCGACGAAGGCCTGCAGGCCCTCGTCGATGGACTGGTCGCGGCTTTCGACCAGTCCATCCGTGTAGAGCGCGAGCAGAGCGCCTTCGGGCAGTTCGACCTCGACCTCCTCGAAGGGCTCCCCGCCGACGCCGAGCGGCATGCCGGGCGGCACGTCCAGCATCAGGGCGGACTCGCCCGGTTCGACCAGCACGGGCGGAAGATGGCCCGCGTTGGCGAAGGTGCAGCGCCGGGTCACCGAGTCGTAGACGGCGTAGACGCAGGTCGCCAGGTAGACCTCGGAGAGGTCGGCCTCGCGGGGGCGGCGGGCGGCGCGGGTGGCCTGCTGGACGCCGCCGGGCGCGCCGAGGCCGCGGGCGATCTCGTCCAACTGGGAGAGCACCTCGGCCGGTTCAAGATCCAGCTGGGCCAGGGTCCGCACGGCGGTGCGCAGTTCGCCCATGGCGACCGCGGCGCGCAGTCCGCGGCCCATCACGTCGCCGACGACCAGGGCCGTGCGGTGGCCGGGGAGTTCGATGACGTCGAACCAGTCGCCGCCGACCTCGCTGGGGCGTCCGGTGGCCGCGTTGCCGGGCAGATAGCGGCAGGCGATGTCGAGTCCGGAGGCCTCGGGGTCGCCGGGCGGCAGCAGGGACCGCTGCAGTATCAGGGCACGCTCGTGCTCCCGCCGGTACAGACGGGCGTTGTCGATGCAGACGGCGGCGCGGGCCGCCAGCTCGACCGCCAGGTCCCGGTCGCGGTCGCCGAACGGTTCGCTGCCCTTGGTGCGGGCGAACTGCGCCAGTCCCACCACGGTGTCGTGGGCGACCATCGGCACGGCGAGCGTCGACTGCACCAGGCCGCCCTCCTCGCCGGCCACGGTCTGCGGCCGGGCGGTGCGCAGGGCGTCCGCGCAGGGCGAGTTGAACGGGTAGTGGTGGACGGCGCCCAGCTTGACGGGCTCCCCGGTGCCGCTGAACGGCCCGTCGGAGACGGCGCTGGCGAAGGCGACCCGGCGCACCTCGGCGCTGCCGTCGGCCAGCCCGGGCGGGGTCTCGTCACCGACCAGAAGCCCCTGGTAGAGGTCGACGGTGGCGAGGTCGCAGAAGCCCGGGACGACCACGTCGAGGAGTTCCCGGGCGGTGGTCTCCAGGTCGAGGGAGTTGCCGATGCGGGCCCCGGCCTCGTTGAGCATGGCCAGGTTGCGGCGGGCGGCGGCGGCCTCGCGGGCGGCGGCGCGGCGGGCGGTGATGTCGGTGCCCAGCCAGGCGATGCCGATGGGGCGGCCGGAGCCGCTGTGCACGCGGTAGAGGTTGACGGACCAGTGGCGGCGCTCGTCGGAGCCGGGCACGAACCCGGTGACGTGCATGTCGGTGATGGACTCGCCGGTCTCCAGCACCCGGCGCAGCGTCGCGGCGACCCGCTCGGCCTCGGCGCGCGGCAGATAGTCGTGAACGCCCTTGCCGCGGTGGTCGTCGGGGGTACCGCCGAAGATGGAGGCGAACCGCTCGTTGGCTCGGCGGACCTTCAGATCGGTGTCGATCAGCACGAAGCCGAACGGGGATTGACCGAATATGGCCTGCGAGGCGGCCAGGTCGGTCTCGATGCGGCGCAGGGTGCGCACATCGACGACGATGCAGACGGCGGCCCGCTCTCCGTCCTCGGTGCGGGTCGGCATGACGTACACCTCGGCGAGGCCCGTCTCGCCGCGTTCGAGCTCGCCCGTGCCGCCGGACTCCGGCACCCGGAAGGGCACCACGCCGGTCCATTCGCGGCCGTCGAGGATCTCGGCCATCTTGCGGTGGCCCTGCTCCCGCCGGTCCGGGTCGATGAAGGCGTCGATGGGGTCCATGCCGACGGCTCGCTCGGCAGGGATGCCGAAGAGCTGCTCGGCGCGCAGGCTCCACTGGTCGACCAGTCCGTCCGGGCCGATGGAGAAGGAGGCCACCTTGATGTAGTCGTACATGGAGCCGGGCGGGCTGGACTGCCACATCGGGTCGGCGGAAGCGGCATCGCCGCCCCGCCCCGGCACCGGGCCGTCGACGGCATCGCTCCTCGCGCCGTCCGACGGGTCCTCGGACTCCGTGGCCTTCGCTGGTATCTCGCTCACGCGAACCGTCCCCTCCAGCTCACCGCGTCCGGCACCGGTCACCGGGGGCGGCTGCCCGCAGTATCCAGCACTACGGCGCCGCACAACACGGTGTTCACGATCACAGCACGGTCCCGATGCTTTTCGGTCCGCGCCGTGAGAACACTCCCAGTCTTCTAACCAGCGGACACGTCGCTGAATCCCCCTGTTCGGCAACGGTCACAGGCGTGATCCAGCCGATCGACAGCGCGGCCGGACGCGTACACCCCGGGGACCGCCGGACGGGGCGGACGAGAACCCTCCGCCGCCCGGTCGGACGGGGCGGACGAGAACCCTCCGCCGCCCGGTCGGACGGGGCGGACGCGTGGCCCCGAAGCCCGTTCTCGGGCGGGGTGGACGCGAGGCCTTGCGCAGCTCCGTCGGGCGGGCGGTCACATGGCCCCCGAAACACCGTCGGGCAGGGGCGGACGCGGGGTCTCCGAAGCACCGTCGGACAGGACGGCCACGTACTTCCGAAGCTCCCGTCCGGCGGGGCGGTCCCGTCCGTCCCGTACACCGTCAGGCCGGCACTCCCAGCTCGAACCACACGGTCTTCCCGGCGCCTCCGGGCCGGGTGCCCCAGCGGCGGGAGGCGGAGGCGACGAGCCGCAGTCCGCGCCCGCTCTCGTCGTCGGGCCGGGCGTCCTTTTCACGCGGCAGCTCCGGCAGCGGGTCGGAGACCTCCACCCGCAGCACGTCGTTGAGGCTGGTGGGGCGGACGAGGCGGACCTCGATAGGGCCCCTGGCGTGCCGCAGGGAGTTGGTGACCAGTTCGCTGACCAGCAGTGCGGCCAGGTCGCTCAGGCGGTCCAGATCCCAGCGGTGCAACTGGTCGCGGACCGCGGAACGAGCGGCGCGCACGGCGCCGGGTTCCGCGGGGAAGGTCCACGCGGCACAGTCGCCCTCGGTGTCGATCACGCGGATCACTTCCCAGGCGAGCGAGACACCCCTGTCCGATTCAGCGGCGTCAACAATTCACATACCCGACATCCGGGGCGTTTTACCGTCCGGGGTGCATCACAGCGTGCGGGATGCGCGGGGGCTCACGCCGGCTCCCTCCTCATGCACCGATGCGCCCAGGCGTGACCCGGCGTCCGAACCCGCAACAGCTCCGGCCGCTCAGGTGTCCTGCCCCGCCGGAGCGGCATGGGCGAGGGTGGCCTCGACGGCCGGGACGTCGTGGTCGAGCCAGTCGACGTGCCAGATTTCGGCGGGGGTGAGCCAGCGCAGCTCGTCGTGGTCCTGGAGCGGGCGCGGGGCGGCGGAGCCGGGGCACAGTGCGGCGGTCCACACCTGCATGACATACGGCGGTTTCAGCGGCCACTCCCCCGGCACCCGCTCACCGGCCTCGACGCTGACACCGAGCTCCTCGCGCAACTCCCTTACGACAGCGGCCCGGGAGCTCTCTCCCGGCTCCACCTTGCCGCCGGGCAGCTCCCAGCGGCCGGCCAGTTCGGCCGGTGCGCTGCGGCGTGCGGCCAGCAGCCTCCCCTCGTGCCACAGGGCCGCGCCGACCACCACGATCCGCTCACTCATGCGCCGGAGCCTACCTACGGGAGCGCGCTCACCGAATGCGTGTCAGCTCGCGGCGCTGCCGTTCTGGCCGATGCGTTCGACCCAGTAGAGCTGTTTGTGACCCTTGCTGTCGAGGCTGTCCGCGATCTTCTGCGCCTCGGCGCGGGTCGCGTAACGGCCCACACGGTAGCGATTGCCGTTGTCGTCCTGACGCACGACGAGCCAGGGCAGAGTGACTGTGCCGTCGTTCATCGCGCCCCTCCACTTCCCGCCCGCAGCCTGTGCCGCGCCCCGCCCGGTAAGGAAACCGCAGTCCGCATATGCCCGAGCCTACGCCTTACCTTTACGCAGCGAACACGCCTTTACACAAAGAGGTACGCAACCAGCCAGAACGCAGGGGGCGCACGGTGGTGAATGCGCCGTGCGCCGTGCTCGACACATCCGGTCAGAAGCACGTCGTTCCAGCCGTGCCGTCCCGGGACGACCTGCGAGAACGACCGGATCGCTACGGCCCGGGTGCGGGCCGGGGCCCGGCCGACGCGCCGGTGCGCGGCCGCGTGCGGGGCGCGAGAGGGGCGCGCGGATGGCCGGGAACGGACGGGAACAGACGGGGAGGAATGAGGACGGACGGGAACGGACCGGAACGGACCGGACGGCCGAGCAGACGGAGACGAAACCCAGCCACACGCCCGTCCGGGCGGGGCCGCTCCCTCCCGATGGCTACTTCACCGGCAGGTGATACGCCACGCGGTACCGGTCGGCGGGGATGACCACGTCCGCCGTCTCCACCGGCCGGCCCGAGGCGAAGTACGTCCGCTGGACGACCAGGACGACATGGCCGGGAACCCCACCCAGCAGGGCCAGTTCCTCGGCGAGGCCGGGGCGCGCGCCGACCTCCTCGGTGACGTTGTCCACGATCACGTCGATGGCGCGCATCCGCTCGACGACGCCCATGCCGCCGAGCGGGCCCTCCTCGGGCAGCATCACCGGCGTCCGCCCGGTCAGCGCGAGCGGCTCCCACGAAGTGGAGAGCATCATCGGCTCCCCGCCCTCCCGGAACACGTACTTGGTGCGCATCACCCGGTCTCCGGGCTCGATACCCAGCCGCTCGGCGACGGCACCGCGCGCCTCGGTCTGCTCGCTGCTGGACTCCCAGGTGCCGTGCACCGAGGCGTCGGCCTGCTCCTGCCGGAAGGGCGTGGCCCCGCGCTCGGGGCGGAAGCCGGAGCGCGCGATGCGCCGCGGCACGGGCCGCTCACGGACGTACGTCCCGGAGCCGGAGCGGCCCTCGACGAGGCCCTCCGCCATGAGCACCTTGCGGGCCTCCAGCGCCACCGTGTCCGAGACGCCGTACTCCTCGCGGATCTTGGCCTGGGAGGGGAGGCGGGTGTGCGGGGGCAGCAAGCCGTCGACGATCTTCTTGCGGAGATCACCTGCGACACGCAGATACGCCGGCTGCTCACCGAATGTCACTGGCCGCTCCCATCAGGTTGTACAGACAGCAACAGCCTGGCAACCCAGGGTTCGCTCAGGCAAGCACGGGCCAGAGAATCACTCGAAGTGATGACAGGCGCCGCTGAAACCCTTCACGCAGGCACTTTCTCCCCGCTACCGCGCCCGCCACACCCGCGCTTCACCGCCTTCCGCCCGGCGCGCGGGCTCACCGCCGGAGCCTGACGGGGACACGGCAACACCCAAAGCCTCGCGGGCGGTCACCGGCTGCCCGCCGGGCGTGGTCCCGCCCTCCCGCAGCGAACCGATGAGCCCGCTCCTGGCGTCCCGGTGGCCGAAGACGGCCCGGGAGCCGGGGACGGGTCGGGAGGGCCCTGGGGCCCCGGGGGCAGAGGTGTGGACACGGCGACCGTGCTCCTGTCCGGCTGCGAGCAACGAGAGGACGCGTGGGGGGCGTTGGGTGGCTTTTTTGGGGGAGAGAGACCGGCGTGCGGCTCGCCGCATCGTATGCGCGGGACGACCGGGCTCGGCAGCGGGGTCGGATTCAGCCGTCCCCGGTCCGCTCGGCGGACGCGGGGAGACACCGGACGCACCGGACGCGCGGGGACATGCCTCGTCCTCGCGGCGGGCGGGGTCGGTGCCCCGTGCCGGTCCGCTCGGCGGACGCGGGGAGACACCGGACGCACCGGACGCGCGGGGACATGCCTCGTCCTCGCGGCGGGCGGGGTCGGTGCCCCGTGCGGTCCGCGAGGACGAGGGTGGTGGTGCGGGTGTGCGTCAGGGACCTGATGCCAGGTCAGTCGGAACTCAGAACTGCAGGCCCCAGCTGTTGAGGCGGCCGGTGTCCCACCAGGCGTTGTCGCTGACGCGCAGCTTCCAGGTGCCGTTCGCCGTCTCCGAGGAGGCGTCGACGGTGTAGGTGGTGTTGATGTTGTCCGAGCTGCCGCCGGTGCCGTAGTCCTTCAGCGTGTAGGCGGTGCCGTCGGGGGCGACCAGCTGGATGCGCAGGTCACCGATGTAGGTGTGGGTGATGTTCACGTCCACGGCCAGGTCGGACGGGGCGTTGCCGGAGATGCCGGAGACGGTCACCGGGGATTCGACGGTGGACAGGTCGGAGATGGTCGCGCCCTCGGTGTTCTCGAAGCGGTCGCCGTCCGGGGGCGGGGTGGTGCCGCCGTCGCCCACGTACAGCAGGCGGTTGGGTGAGCCGCTGCCGGGGCTGCCGACGACGCCGGTGGTGGCGGCGGAGGTCAGCGCGGTGGAGACCTGCGAGGGGCTGGCCGAGGGGTTGTCGGCCAGGTACAGGGCGGCCGCTCCGGCGACGTGCGGGCTCGCCATGGAGGTGCCGGAGATGGTGTTGGTGGCCGTGTCGCTGGTGCGCCAGGCGGAGGTGATGGAGGAGCCGGGCGCGAACAGGTCAAGGACCGAGCCGTAGTTGGAATAGCTTGCGCGGGCGTCGCTGGAGGTGGTGGCGCCGACCGTGATGGCCTCGGTGACCCGGGCCGGGGACTTGGTGGAGGCGTCGGTGGACTCGTTGCCGGCCGCGACGACGAAGGTGACGCCGGAGGCGATGGCGTTGCGGACGGCCGTGTCCAGGGCGCTGTCGGCGCCGCCGCCGAGGGACATGTTGGCGACGGCCGGCTTGACGGCGTTGCGGGCCACCCAGTCGATGCCGGCGACGACCTGGGCGGTGGTGCCGGAGCCGGAGTTGTTCAGCACCCGGACGGCGACGATCTTCGCCTTCTTGGCGACGCCGTAGGAGCTGCCCGCAACGGTGCCGGCCACATGGGTGCCGTGGCCGTGGCCGTCCTGGGCGACGTTGTCGTTGTCGATGGCGTCGTAGCCGTTGGAGGCGCGGCCGCCGAAGTCGTTGTGCGAGATGCGCACGCCGGTGTCGATGACGTACGCGGTGACGCCCTCACCGGCCTTGTCCGGGTAGGTGTAGGAGCTGTTGAGCGGCAGGTTCCGCTGGTCGGCGCGGTCCAGGCCCCAGGAGGGCGGGTCGGGCTGGGTGCCGGTGACGTGGAAGGTGCGGTTCTGGATCACCGAGGCGACGGCGGGGTCGGCGGCGAGACGTTTCGCCTCGCTCTCGGAGGCCTCGATCTCGTAGCCGTTGAGGGCCTTGGTGTAGGTCCGTTCGATGTCGGCGCCGTACTTCTTGGCGAGCGCGCGGCCCTCGGCGGAGCCGGCCCTGGCGCCCTTGAGGGTGATGATGTAGCTGCCCGGGACGGCGTTGGCGGCGTCCTCGTACTGGATGGCGCCCTCGGCGGCCGAGGCGGGGAGGGCGGAGACCAGGCTCGCGGTGAGCGCCGCGGTGGCCAGCGCTCCGATCGCGGCCATTCTTCGCCGGGTGCTGCGGACATGACGCATGAGGGGTCCTCCTCAGTCGGTGGTGCCTGTGGGGTGGTGCACGCCGAGCCGGCCGCCCCGTTCGCGCCATGCGGCCCAATTCAGTCATGACCATGACAACGTGGCGGCGGCGTGTGTGCGTCAGCCGAAAGATTGAGGGTTCCACAGGAATTCCACAAGGGCCCTGCGCGAAAGAAACAGAACCGCCAAGCAGCCGTCATAGTCCGTCATGTACGAACCGTCGGACGTACCGTCAGATTCTTGCGTCCTGCGCGGTGTTGTCCGCCTTACTTGTGTCGCCCGTGCTGCGCGCCAGCCGCAGCTGCTCCTCCTCGACGATCCGGCGGGCGATCGCGGCGTCGGAGATGTCCACGGCGTCCGGGCTGGCCTCGGCGGTGTCGCTGCGCCGGGCGTAGGCGTCGAACAGGCGGCTCTTGTTCTCCAGGATCTGCAGCAGCCGTTCGTCCACGCTGTTCGTCGCCAGCAGCCGGTGCACCTGCACCGGACGGGTCTGCCCCATGCGGTGCGCGCGCGCCACGGCCTGATGCTCCAGCGTGGGCTTGACCTGCGGCTCGCACAGCACGACCACGGAGGCCGCCTGGAGGTTGAGCCCGACACCGCCGGCCTCGATCTGCGAGAGCAGCACCGCGGGCCCGTCGGTGCCGGTGAAATCGTCGACGATCTGCTGGCGTCCGGCGGCGGAGACCGACCCGGATATCGGGCCCAGGACGACGGGCCGCGCCCCCGCGCCGCCATCCGCGCCGCCGGCTCCGCCCGCACCGCCCGCGCCGCC